>CAYSBM010000280.1:0-5030 GCA_964429095.1 uncultured Solibacteraceae bacterium
CGCGCTGTGCCTGGCCCTGCTCAGCGCTCAGAACATGACCTTCCTGGTATTCGCAGCCGGCACCTTGCTGGTGTGGCTCTTCCGGAGCATCCGTACTTCATTGTCCTTGTTGCAAGCTCTGCTGCTCGTGCTAACGGTGATCATTGCGTTGGCGCAACCCGTCTATTATTTATCCCGCTACCAAGCCTTGCATCCGTTGACTTTGTCCGGCCAAGCCGAAGCTGGCAGTATTACACTGCAAAAAGCCTTATCCCTTTTCATTGATCCAGACATCGGATTGTTTACGAATTGGCCTCTGGGTATATTCCTGATCGCATTGGCTTGTTGGAGAGCCCGTGAGTTTTTCTACATTGCCCGGCATCACAAAGCAGCTTTCACCTTCAGCGCCGCATTTGTTCTACTCATGCCTTTTCTACAGGCTACCGCCGTAAACTGGAACCACGCAGGAACCGTGGCAATTTCGCGGTACGCTCTGTGGTATTTGCCGTTCTTTCTTTTTGGCCTCCTGCTGCTGGTTGCAAGTTGGCGCCTTGATGCACCCTATGATGCCCGAGCCCGCTCCAGCCGCCCTGCGGCGGTTGTAGCAGCAATGATCTTGGCATTTCTGGGCGCCGTTAACCTTTTCAGATTCTTTCCTACGCGAGGTGAGGTTTATACGCATACGGCTTTCGCCAACTGGTTCTACAACTTTTGTCCGAACTGTTACACACCAGTGCCCGAAGTCTTCGCTGAGAGAAGCGCAGGACGCGGGGATATACCCATGGCAGCAGTTGCCAACTTTGGACCATGGGCGTACTCGAATTCAGCGTGTACGAAGTTGTATGTGGTCGCTATGCCTGCTGTCAAGTTATTGGAGACTCCGTTGCCTAAACCAGCAGGATGCGAACTTCCAATAGATGGAACCAAACTGGCGCTATATGTCGGACAGCTACTGGACCAGAAGGCAATCCCATCATATGTAAGTTTGTCCAGTAAAATAGCGGATTCGTTGCGGCCGTTGTACGACGACGGCGCTACTCTCTCCTTTGCTGATCCCTTGAGCTCGAATTATCTTGGACAGGGATGGAGCGTCCAGGAACAATTCGGGCGATGGACAGACGGAAACAGATCTGAAATTTTGTTAGTTCTGCAAGGTCAGTCGCGTTTACGCACAGCCTCAGCACTTCTCTTGCTGACCGGAATGCTCTACCGCCAGAATGGATGGGACCCGCAGGTCGAGGTACTAGTTAATAATGTGAGCATCGGTTGGATGGACGACGCTCATCGCGCTGCACAGGACACTTATAAATTTCAAGTTGGCCGATTAGAAGACGGCGTTGCACATGTGGGGTTGAACATTCATCGTCCTAAGCCCAGTTATAGTGGTCCTGATAGTCTCCGGCTTGGATTCCATATAAGAACTTTGACCCTCGTACCGGCGATTAGTTCGCGTGGACGTATGGTTGCCGGCTTGCCCGCAAGCAATTGCGTTGCTTTCGACAACCCGCACAGTCTTGCGTACCTTGGCCCCGGTTGGAGTGGCCAGGAGCCATACGGACGCTGGTCGAATGGCCCGAGCGCCGTACTCCGCTGCTGGCTGCCGACTCCTTCCACTCATGCAGAACGCGCGGGCGAATTCTTGCTGGAGGGTATCGGCTTCACTGAACACACCGAAAACCTGAAGATCGCTGTCTCACTGAATGGGAAGCCGCTTGGTAGATTCGTCATAGCTCGGGGTTCCGGCTCGGTGGGTCTACGTTTCCCTGTCCCGGCGCCACCCGTGGAAGTCGCCGAGCTGGAGCTGCATATCGACAACCCCAAGCCACCCTCCTGGGGCCGCGATCCGCGGCAGTTGGGATTCTATGTCAAGAAACTTTGCTATCTGAGGCGGCAGTAGCGGCAACTGTATAGCCGCAGCAGCGGAACCGGTCCGCCCAGGCGCCGCCCTTTTCTCGGCGCGGCCGGTTTTGGGAGAGAATGGTTGAAGGAGGGGAAACAACCATGCCGATGGCACGCCGCCAGTTTCTTTCCGGCTCTTTGATGGCCGGGGTGGCTTATTCGCGTTCCGCGGAAGGATCGAAGTTGGGGATTCCCGGCCCCTACCGGGGCCGCGTCGCCGCTGTCGAACACCCGGGCAGCGTCATCCAGGGAAAATACCAGCGGGAAGCCGTCCGCGCCATGCTGGGCCGGGGCATGATGGAGCTCACCGGGGCGCCCAGCCCGGTGGAAGCCTGGCGCGTGTTCTTCCAGCCCGGCGATGTGGTGGGCATCAAGGTGAATCCCGTCGGACAACCGTACCTGATCTCCGCGCCCGAGGTGTTGCAGAGCATCATCGAATACCTGGAGCAGGCAGGCATCCGGCGCAAAGAGATCGGCGCCTATGACCGCTATTACGCCCAATTTCTGAGCGGCGGCTTCGACAAGTGGCTGCCCGAGGGCGTACGGTGGACCTGGGCCACCAAGGACTACGATGCTTTGCAGCTCGACATGGGCGGCTACGATCCGGATCACTACATGGAGATGGCCCTGGTGATGCCCCAGGCCGATCCCAGCAACCGCCACCACCGCCGCTCCTATGTCGCCCGCTTTCTCACCAAAGACGTCAACAAGATGATCAATCTGGGCGTGCTGAAGCACCACCAGTCGGCCGGCATCACCGTCGCGCTCAAGAACATCTCGCACGGTCTGGTGAACAACGTCAACCGCAGCCACATCAGCAGTTCCAACAACGCCTGCGGCGCGTTCATTCCAGCCGTGGTGGACATCCCCATCATCCGGCAGAAGACCGTGCTCAATATCATCGACGGCGTGCTGGGCGCTTACCACGGCGGGCCCGGCAGCAAGGTCGGCAAATATCTTTGGGAACACAAGACCATGTATTTCGCCACGGATCCGGTGGCCGTGGACCGCATCGCCTGGACCGTGATCGATAACAAACGTGAGCAGTCCGGAATGAAGCCAGTGGCGCTGGCTTACGCCGACGCCGACAGCGTCTTCACGCGCATGCAGCCCGAATTCATTGAGATCGCCGGAGCGCTGGGTCTGGGCGAAAGCAACGAGGACAAGATCGACCTCAAACGGGTCAAGCTGGCATGAACCCCTGACGATTCAACCGTCTTTCCGCTGTTCGCGGCGGCGCCGGAGGGCGGCGCCAATGAAAGCGCGGAACAGCGGGTGCGGCTCAAGCGGCTTAGATTTAAACTCGGGATGGAACTGGCAGCCCAGAAACCACGGGTGGTCAGGAATCTCGCATATCTCCACGTAAGTGCCGTCTGGCGTCCGGCCCGCAATGCGCATGCCGGCTTCGGTCAGGATCTTTTCGTACTCGCGGTTGAATTCGTAGCGGTGGCGGTGGCGTTCGCTGATCTCGCTGGCGCCATAGGCCTGATGGGCAAAGCTGCCTTCGGCCAGCACGCAGGGATAGGCGCCCAGCCGCATCGTTCCGCCGAGCTCGTCCACGCCTTTGAGTTCGCGCAGCTTGTAGATGACGCGGTGCGGAGTGGCGGGTTCGAATTCAGTCGAATCGGCGTCCGCCAGGCCGCAGACGTTGCGGGCAAATTCGATCACCGCGGTCTGCATCCCCAGGCAGATGCCGAAATACGGCACCTTGTACTGGCGCGCGTAACGGATCGCGTGGATCATACCATCCACGCCGCGCTTGCCAAATCCGCCCGGCACCAGGATGGCGTCGTAGGGGCGCAGACGCTCGACGCACGACGGCCAACTGAGTTCTTCGGCCTCCACCCAATGGATGTTCACGCGCACATCGTGCGCCAGCCCGCCGTGCAGCAGAGCCTCGTTCAAACTCTTGTAAGAGTCTTCGTATTCGACGTACTTGCCCACCAGTCCGATGTCCACAGTCCCGGATGGGTTCTTCAGCCGCTCCACCATGCGGCTCCAGCGCGTGAGCTCGCGCGGTCCGGCTTGCAGCTTGAGCAGCCGCAGGACGATCTCGTCGACTCCCTGGGAGGCGAGCATCAACGGCACTTCATAAACGCTCCGGACGTCGCAGGCGGTGACCACCGCATCCACCGCCACGTCGCAAAACAGCGCGATCTTCTCCCGCACCTCCTGCGCCAGGAAACGTTCGGAACGGCATACCAGCATGTCGGGCTGAATGCCGATGGCGCGCAGTTCCTTCACGCTGTGCTGGGTGGGCTTGGTTTTCAGCTCGTGCGCCGCCGCGATCCACGGCACCAGCGTCACATGGATGAAAATGGCGTTTTCGCGCCCCACTTCATGGCGTAACTGGCGGATAGCCTCCAAAAACGGCAGCGACTCGATGTCGCCCACCGTCCCGCCCACCTCGACGAAAACCACATCGACATCGGCCGAAACTTTGCGGATGGCGGCCTTGATTTCATTGGTAACGTGCGGGATCACCTGCACGGTCTTGCCCAGGTAGTCGCCCCGCCGTTCACGGGTGATGATTTGCTCGTAGATGCGGCCGCTGGTGACATTGTTGGCCTGGGTGAGCCGGGCGTGCGTGAAGCGCTCGTAATGGCCAAGGTCCAGGTCGGTTTCCGCGCCGTCGTCGGTGACGAAGACCTCGCCGTGCTGGAAGGGGCTCATGGTGCCCGGATCCACGATCAAGTACGGATCGAACTTTTGCAGGGTCACCCGCAATCCCCGGCTTTCCAGCATGCAGGCAATGGACGCCGCGGAAATGCCCTTGCCCAGGGAACTGACCACACCGCCGGTGACAAAAATGAACTTGGCCATGACCGGTTTATGATTGCTCAGCAGGCGCGGAACCCAGCAACTCCAGCAGCCGTTCCAGATCCTCGGGGGTATCCACGCCGACAGATTCGTATTCGGTTTCGACCACCCGGATGGAGTGGCCGTTTTCGAGCGCCCGCAACTGTTCGAGCTTTTCGGCCCGTTCGAGCGGGCCGACGGGCATTTGCGAATAGCCCAGCAGAAACTCCCGCCGGTAGGCGTACAGCCCGATGTGCTTGAAGCAAGGCGGGCGTTCGCCGCGAACAAAAGGAATCGGGCAGCGCGAAAAATACAGCGCGTAGCCGCCCAGGTCCGTCACCACCTTGACCGTG
>CAYSBM010000281.1:0-4993 GCA_964429095.1 uncultured Solibacteraceae bacterium
ACACATAATTGGCGCGGAACTCGTTGACTTGAGTGGGCCGCGGCGTCCAGGTCCAATTCATCAGCACTTGGCGGGATTTATTGGCGTCGCTGGTCAGTCCGTTCTGGACCGCATCGCGGAACATCCGGCTGCCGTACTGCGGCTGCTCCGTCCAGCGTCCGAACAACATATGGCGGTCGCTCAAGCGGTGATCGAGCCGGACGGTGTAACGGTCGTCCTTGTAGTCGGTGCGCCGGAAGAAATAGTAGTTGGCGCCGAGCAGGTTGGCGATCGTAGCTGGGTCGGTGATGTTGGGGCGGGGATACAGGTCGCGCATCAGCTTGGCGACGGCCGGATTCACATAGCTTCTCCCGCTGGCGTCCACCAGCACGCGTCCCCGGCGCGCGGGGTCAGGGTCATTGGGGTTGAACAACTCGAAATTCTGGTACTGATACTTGAAGTTGTTGACCGAGGGAGACAGCGAAGGATTGTACGCCGGGTTGGCGATCAAGGTCAGAGTCCCATCAGCGGCCCGGTTGAACTGCCGGTACAGCAAGGCGCTGGGCTGGGTGCTGATCTTGCCGGCTGAATCCCGGAAGTAGACCAGCGTCTTCGAAAAGTCGCCGGTAAGTTCAGCGTCGGTGGGCACGCGCGTGTAGGTGGCTCCATTGGGGTCGGATGAAAGCTGGCGGGTCGGCTCGTAGGAAGCAAAAAAGAACGTACGGTTCTTTCCTTTGTATACCTTCGGGATCTCCACTGGGCCGCCCACCGTGAAACCCAACTGCTGCCGCCGGAGAGGGGGCCGGGCGTCGTAGTTCAGCACGGCGGTCCGGGTGGCGTTGAACGGAGTAGCGGTGAAAGCCTTCTGGCGGTGAAACCAGAATAGCGAGCCGTGCAGTTCATTGGTGCCGCTCTTGGTGGTCTGCTGGATGATGGCGCCGCCGGCCTGCGCGAACTGCGCGGAATAGTTGGATTGCTGGACGCTGAACTCCTGGATGGTGTCCGGCGAAAAGGAAATGCTCATACGGGACAGCGCCACAGAGGTCACGTTGGCGCCGTCGGCCAAGAACTGTGTGGATCCGATGCGGCCGCCATTGATGGACAGTTCTCGGCCCGGCAACGGTTCGTTGGTGGTGAATTCGCTGATCTCAGTGCCTACGCTTCCGCTGGAAGCCGGTAACACGAGGGCGAGTTGGAGCGTGTTGCGGCCGTTCAAAGGCATCTCGTTGATGGTGCGCTGATCGACGGTATTGGCCACAGCACCGGTGTAGGTCTGCATCAGAGGCGCTTCGGCGTTCACGTCCACCGTGGTGGTGATCTCGCCCGGACGCAGCACCACATCCAGGGTTTGCAGTTTGGCCGTGTCCACTTTGACGTCCTTGATGACCGTCTTCTGGAAACCCGGAGCGGTGACCGTGACGTCGTAAATCACGGGGCGCAGCGCGGGAGCGGAATAGATCCCGTCGCCAGCAGTCTTCACCACAAGCTTGGCCGAAGTCCCTTTATCCACAATCTCAACCGTGGCTCCGGGGACAGCGGCGCCGCTGGAATCAGTCACCACGCCTTTGATGCCGCCGAAATTGGACTGGGCAAACAGAACGTCACAGCCGACCAAAGAAAGCGCAGCCGCCAAGAACAACGCTCTGCTCGACAATAGTTGAATATTCACGAAAGCCTCCCGAAACGGATCCTTACAATAGGATGCGGCCAATCCGTTTGGCTGCCAAGGTTCTGAACGGTTTATGCGCCGGAGTATTTCGCGAGCCGTCAATTGTGCCGCTAATCTGTTGAAGATAAGAGACGTCGCTGGCGTACAAACGTACGTTAAACGGGCCGCCCGGGCGATGTGCTACGCTCGGGGTTGTCGGGTTATGGTACCGCATCACGGGGAAACCGGCTTTTCCGCCGGGGCGGCGCCGGGAGGAAGCGGGTTCGCCGCCATCAGTCCGGAGGAAATTCTCGAAGAGCTCAACCGCATTCTGCAAGCCCCCTCTTTCCGCACCAGCAAGCGCAGCCAGCAGTTTCTCAGTTACATCGTGCAACAGGTGCTGGCGGGCGCCTATGACAACCTGAAAGAGAGAGCTATCGGTGTGGCGGTGTTTGGCCGGGAATTGACCTACGACACCAGCGAAGACGCCACGGTGCGGGTGGCCGCCGGAGAAGTCCGCAAGCGCTTGGCGCAATATTATGTCGAAGAAGAGCCGAAGACCGTGCGGATTCAACTTCCGCCGGGCTCCTATACCCCGGAGTTCATTCCACTCCGTCACGCTCCCGGCGAGGCGGCTGCCAAGCCGGCGGCGGTACCCATCGCTGCACCCAAGCCGAAGCACTGGAAAGGGCTCGCTTGGGCAGGCGCTTTGCTGGTTGCGGCGGTGGCGGTCTTCTCGGCTCTTCGCATGGTGGCCAGCGGTTCGTTCAACGAATTCTGGCAACCAATGCTCCAGAGCCGGCAGCCGGTGGTGATTGCTCTGACCCACCCGGTGGTATATCTGCTCAGCGAGCGGGTCCATGACGAGTACGTCGCGCGCCACAAGATCGACCAACTGGCCGGCCCCTATGTGCTGAAAGTTGACCCCAGGCAACTCCAACCGGATGACTTGATTGCTTCGACGGACCAGTACATAGGCTCGGGCGATGCCGTGGCGGCCGGCCGCCTGGTGGCGTTGTTCACCGAGCGCAAGAAGGCAGTGCAACTGCGCATCGGGCAGGATCTTTCCTTTTCTGACCTGCGATCGTCTCCGGCTGTTTTGATCGGCGCGTATTCGAACCGCTGGGCCATGAAGGCTAACGCCGACTACCGCTTCAGCTTCCGGCATTTTTCAGTGGTGGACCGCGCCGCCCCAGGCCGCGTCTGGCAAATCCGGGACATGACGCCAGATTATAAGTCCACTGAGGACTATGCCATCGTCAGCCGGGTTTTCCACTCCTACACGGGGCAGATGCTCATCGCCGCCGCCGGCATCACCAACGCGGGCACTCAGGGCGCCGCAGAGTTCATCACCAACCCCGGATATTTGGATGCGGCGCTGTCGAAGCTGCCCTCCGGCTGGCAGAAGCGGAACCTGCAATTGCTGCTGCACTGCAAGGTGATTAACAACACACCGGGACCAGCCGAAGTTGTGGCCACGCACCTGTGGTAGGAGACAGGCACGATCCCGCTAAGGGCGATACTAGGATTTGCGTGTTGCTTAAGCGCTCGATCATGACCGCCGTGTGGCTGATGTTCGCAGGCGCCGCGGCGGCGCAGGCCGCCCCGCTGGCCCGTGTGATCATCGACTATCCGGCCGAGGAATCTCTCTTCCCTCCGGAGATCACCGCTCCGATCTTTGAGTGGCGCGACGCCTCAGTAGAAGCCCGCCTCTGGCGCATCGACATTCGTTTCGCGGATGGCGCGCCCGGCATACGGGCCATTTCAAAGGGGCCGCGGCCCGCGGTGGGCGAAATCGATCCGGATTGTGTGGCTGAGACAAACGAGCTTCCACGGCTAAGCTCACAACGGATGAGGGCGCACACGTGGACGCCGGATGCAGCCATCTGGGAGACAATCAAGAAGCGGTCCAGGAGCGGCGCCGCGACAATCGTCATTACCGGCCTCGCGCCCGGACCCCAAGGCGCGGCAGTGTCTCGCGGGCGCGTGCGAATCCACACCTCGAACGACCCGGTGGGCGCCCCGATTTTCTACCGCGACGTTCCCCTCATGCCGTCAGAGCTGGCCAAAGGCGTCATCAAGCCTTTGTCAGCCGCCGCCGTGCCGCTGATCATGTGGCGCATTCGCGACATCGGCCGGCCCCGGAGCCGCGTCGTCATGGAAAACGTGCCGGTATGCGCCAACTGCCATTCGTTTTCCGCCGACGGCAAGACCATGGGCATGGACTTTGACGGACTGCGCAACAACAAAGGCCGCTACATGCTGGTTCCCACTGGGCCACAGATGGTGGTTCAAGATGCGAACATCGTGCAGTGGAGTTCAGACTCCGGCCCGCTGAAGGGCGCCATCCGGGTGGGCTTCATGTCACAGGTGTCTCCCGATGGGCGCTACGTGGCGACCACGCTGAACCCGGCGGCGATCGACGAACCGCGCGCCTCAGAGCCGCCCAGCAACTACTACGTGGCCAATTTCAAGGACTACCGATTCTTGCAAGTTTTCTATCCCACGCGCGGCATCTTATGCTGGTATAGCCGCGAAACCGGGCGGTTGCGCCCCCTGCCGGGGGCCGACGACCGGCGTTACGTGCAGATGGGCGGCGTGTGGAGCCCGGACGGCGGCTACCTGGTCTTTGCGCGCGCTCCGGCGCAGGATCCCAACCCTCCGGGGGCGCCGCTGGCGCAATACGCCAACGATCCAAATGAGTTGCAGATCCGTTACGATCTTTACCGCATCCCGTTCAACGGTGGGCGGGGTGGAGAAGCTACGGCCGTAGCCGGGGCTTCCAACAACGGGATGAGCAACAGTTTTCCTAAGGTCTCTCCCGACGGCCGCTGGATTGTATATGTGCGCAGTCGCAACGGTTTGTTGATGCGCCCGGACAGCGAACTTTGGATTGTGCCGGCCCAAGGCGGCCAGGCGCGGCGCATGCGCGCCAACCTTGGCCGGATGAACTCCTGGCACAGCTTTTCACCTAACGGACGATGGCTGGTGTTTTCCGCGAAAGGCGAGTCCGCTTACACGCGGATGTATCTTACGCACATCGGCCAGGACGGCTCTGACAGTCCAGCCATCCGCATCGAAAACGCCACGGCGGCCAACCGCGCGGTGAACATTCCTGAGTTTGTCAACGTCCCGCCGGACAGTATCCGGAGTATCGACGGGCCGGCCATCGAGTATTTCAGGTTGCTCAACAGCGCCAAGTATCTTGAAAAGCGCCGGCGATACGAGGAAGCCATTCTGAAGTGGAAGAAACTACTGGAACTGGCTCCCGAAGATGAGGCCGCGCACCAAAACCTGGGCATGTTGCTTATATACGCAGGCAGGAGGGCTGAGGCGGCCGGGCACCTTAAAAAGGCCCGCGAGTTG
>CAYSBM010000282.1:0-4983 GCA_964429095.1 uncultured Solibacteraceae bacterium
GCGCCTCCAGAGGCCCGGCCGAGGGCTACCCCTTATGTCTGGCCAGCCCATACTGCGGATAGATTTGATCCCATTCACGCATGCAATGATCCCGTTCCACTTTGGCCAGAATCGAGGCCGCGGCAACCGACTGGCAGCGCACATCTCCTTTGATCAGCGCCAACTGCGGCAGATCCAACTCCACCCGCAAGGCGTCCACCAGCAGATAATCGGGGGGAGGGTCCAGTTGCTCGACCGCCCGGCGCATGGCTAGCCGGCTAGCCTCGAGGATATTGAGGTGGTCAATCTCGGCCGCATCGGCCTGTGCCACCGCCCATGCCAGCGCGCATTTCCGGATCTGGCTGGCAAGCGCCTCGCGCCGGTGAGCGGTGAGCTGCTTGGAATCCCGCAAACCGCTGACCGGGCACGCCGGGTCCAGAATGACCGCGGCGGCGAAGACGCCCCCGAACAGGGAGCCGCGCCCGGCTTCATCCACCCCCGCAATGCGTGTATAACCCTGCTGGCGCGCCAGCTTCTCGAACCGGCCCGTGCAACGCAGCCGCGTGGATGCCTGGCCGGCCAAGCTACTCGCGCTCGCGCAAACGCGCGGCCTTGCCGCGCAGTTGCCTCAGATAGTAGAGCTTCGACCGCCGCACGCGCCCGGTGCGCACCACGTCGATGTGGTCGATGACGGGAGCGTGAACCGGGAAAATACGTTCCACGCCGTGGCCGAAACTGATCTTGCGGACCGTCACAGTCTCGCCCAAACCGCTATTCTTGCGTGCGATCACCGTACCTTCGAAGGCCTGCAAGCGCTCTTTATCGCCTTCCTTAATCTTCACGTGAACCCGCACCGTGTCGCCCGGCCGAAACTCCGGTACGGAACTGGTTTTCTTTTTTTCCACAAACTTCATCAACGCTCGGTTCGTCATCGCCTTGAAATCCTTCAAAGTTACTATTCTAGCGGACCCGGCTACAGTTTCGCCCGCCCGGGGTCCAAGTCCGGCCTCATACGCCGGGTTTTTTCGGCCGCTGCTGCGGCGCGCCACCTGCGGATCTCTGCATGGTTGCCGTTTAACAGCACCTCCGGCACCCTCCACCCACGGAACTCCGCCGGCCGCGTGTATTGCGGGCAATCCAGCATGTACAGGCCGTGTTCCTGGCTGGAAAAGGACTCATGCTCGGTCGAGTCCCGATTGCCCAAGACACCCTCTTTCAGGCGCGCCACGACGTCTATTACCACCGCCGCAGCCAGTTCACCACCGCTTAACACATAATTGCCGATCGAAATTTCTTCATCGGCCAGATGTTCGGCCACCCGCTCATCCACGCCCTCGTAACGGCCCGCGAGAAGCAGGATTTCTTCCATCGCCGCCAGCCGCCGGGCTGTTGCCTGGTCGAACAACCGGCCGGAAGCCGACAGCAACACCACCCTTTGACCGGACTTGCGCTCCGGCCAAATCGATTCGACCGCCTCGAAGACCGGTTCCGGCTTTAACACCATGCCTTCTCCGCCGCCGAAAGGGCGGTCGTCGACCGTCTTATGCCGGTCGTGGGTCCAATCCCGCAGATTGTGAATGCGGATCTGGATGGCGCCGGCCTGGACGGCTTTGCCCACCACCCCATGTTCAAAAGGGCCGCGGAAAAACTCCGGAAAAATCGTCAGCACATGAAACGTCATGGCTGATTCAATTCCGCCAGGCCTTCCGGCAAATCAACCACCACTGTCTTGGCGCGGGTATCAATCTCGACAAAGATCGTCCGCGCAAACGGCACCAGCAGGGGCTGGTCCTTGCCCGGAGACAAGATCTCCACCAGCGGTGGACCGCCATATTCGCGCCACCCGGCCACCCGACCCACCAGCGCGCCGCTGGCCCGCTCAAAGACCTGGCACCCCATCAATTCGTCCACAAAATAGCTGCCTTCTCCGGCCGGCGGCCGTTTCCAGGCTGGAATACACACCTGGGCGCCTTTCAACTGTTCGGCTGCGGAAATCGTGTCGATGCCCTGAAACTTGAAAACCCAGCGGCCCCGGTGGTTCCACAGCCCCTCCAACCGGAAAGGCCGTCCCCCGGCCAGGAGGCCGTGGCTGCCGGACAGGAAGACTTCTTCTAGCCCCTGGTAGCGCTCAAAAGGGCCTCCCAGCGGCGTCGAAAGCAACTCGCCCCGGTTGCCCCGCGCCCGGTCCAGCCGGGCTATCACCACCCAGTCGGCTGCCGGGTCTGCGCCGCCGCCGCCATTCAAGGCTATTCCAGAATCTCCAGAGTGAATCGCCGGTTTAACTTCATTCCGGCGGCTCCCAGAATGGTTCGTATGCTCCTGGCGGTCCGGCCCTGTTTGCCGATCACCTTACCCAGGTCGCTGGGCGCCACGCGCAATTCGAGCACGGTTACCTGCTCGCCCTGCACTTCCCTCCCGTTGACTTGATCCGGGATGTCCACCCGCGCCTTCGCTATTTCTTCAACCAATTCCTTCATCCCTGCCATCCCTGCGCCTCCTGTTCTGCTCCGATCATAGCACCGCTCGGTGGAGCAGGACCCTCGGACGGCCGTGTGCCTCCGCCTTACTCGGCGGGCTGGCTGGCTAAGGCCGGCTGCTGCTTCAACAGCCGCCGCACCGTGTCGCTGGGTTGCGCTCCGGCTTTCATCCAATGCTCAATCCGGTCGCGTTTGAGTTCCACCACCGGCGGGTGCGCCACCGGATTATAGTGGCCCACGACCTCGACAGCGCTGGAATCCCGCGCACGATCCTTTTCGATCACCACTACGCGGTAACTCGGCTTCTTCTTGGCGCCAAAACGAGCCAAACGTATGAGTAACATCGGTTTCTCATTCCTCCCTTCACGACAGGCCGGGGAAAGCCGGTAACTTCATTTTACCTAACCGCTTGCCCATAAAGCCGCCGGAGAGACTCTTCATCATTTTGCGCGCTTGCGCGTACTGTTTCAGCAACTGGTTCACCTCCTGCACGCTCGTCCCGCTGCCCCGGGCGATGCGCTTGCGCCGCGAACCATTGATAATCATGTGGTTGGCGCGTTCTTTGGGCGTCATCGAATCGATGATAGCCACCACGCGCGTCACCTCTTTCTCGTCGATCTTGATCTTGCCGATATTTTTGAGGGGGCCGATTTGCGGCATCATCCCCAGCAGGCTTTCAAGCGGGCCCATCTTGCGCAGTTGCCGGATCTGTTCGCGAAAGTCGGCAAGCGTGAAATCGTCCTCCAGAAGCTTGCGCTCCATTTGCTCGGCGCTCTTGCGGTCGATGCTCTCTTCCACCTTCTCGATCCGGCTCAGCACAGCGCCCATGCCGAGGATGCGCGAGGCCATGCGGTCGGGGTGGAACGGCTCAAGAGCGTCCAGCTTTTCGCCCACGCCCACAAACTTCAGCGGCTGCGCGGTCACCGTGCGGATCGACAGCGCCGCGCCGCCGCGCGCGTCGCCGTCCATCTTGGTGAGAATCACGCCGGTGATGCCCAACCGCTTGTCAAACTCCGCGGCGCTCTTGACGGCGTCCTGGCCGGTCATGGCGTCGGCCACAAAGAGGATCTCCACCGGCTCGAGGGCCTGTTTGAGTTCCTGCAACTCGGCCATCAATTCGTCGTCTATGTGAAGGCGGCCGGCCGTGTCTACAAGAACCACGTCGCAACCTCGAAGCTGCGCCTCGCGCCGGGCGCCTCGCGCCAGCTCCAGCGGCCGCCCCTCACCTTCATAAATGGCCAGCCCCGCCTGCGAGGCGATCACCTTCAATTGCTCGCGCGCCGCCGGCCGGTAGACGTCCACGCTGACCACCAGCGGCCGACGCCCGTTATTGGACAGCCACCGCCCCAGCTTGCCCGTGGTGGTGGTCTTGCCCGAACCTTGCAGCCCGGCAATGAAGATTACGCTGGGCGGCTCATTGGAGAACCTCAGCCGCGCGTGATGACTCCCCAGGATGCGGATCAGCTCGTCGCGGACGATCTTGGTAACCTGCTGTGAGGGCGAAAACGACGCCAGCACTTCCTCGCCCATGGCCTTCTGTTTGACGTTTTCAATGAACTGCTTGACAACTTTGAAGTTGACGTCGGCCTCCAGCAAGGCGATGCGGATCTCCTTCAAAGCCGCATCCATGTTTTCGGCCGTCAGCTTCCCTTCTCCGCGCAGGTTCTTGAAGACGCGCTGGAGCTTTTCCGATAAGTTCTCAAACATTTTCGAGGTCCGCGCTCGTCAGAGCGCTTTTGAGCCGCGGCGGACTACCGCGCCAGGGGCAGTGATTTCATTATACGGGACACACCAGCCTGCCGCCAAACCACGTATTCCCTATGGATATTCGAGATCTTGCAAAAAAGAGTGGCAAATCCTAATATTTACCTATGGCGCGACGGTTTATTCTGTGGACGGTATGTTTGCTGGTTTCGCCCCTTTTCGCGGATAAGTTCGGCGACCAGCCGAATCCCATTGAACGGCGGCAGAACCTCGAACGTCTGGGATTGCACCAGGCCCAGGCAGGCGAAGCCCGCGCGGCTTCACCACAACCGGCGGCGAAAAGCGGCACGGACAAAGTCCTGGTGATCCTGGTCGAATTTGGCGGTCCGGATACGTTTGACTTCACGCCCACGGGACCAAACAAGTCCACCTGGGACCCCTTCGGCAAGCCCCGGGACGAGGAATGGGCCGGAACCGTGGGCGATTGTTCAAAAATCGTCCAGCTCAACAATATCAATGGTGTCACCAGGTTTACTTATTCGGGACCGCTCCACAACCAGATCGAACGGCCGCGCAAGCTGGACGATATTTCCGGGACCATGATGTGGGCCGAGGATTTCAACGCAGCGCACTATAACCGCCTAATCTTCGCCGACGGGACCTACTACAAATATAAACGGCAGGACGGCTCGGAAGTCACGGTGGACATGACCGGCAAGAGTGTGCGCAGTTACTTCGCCGACATGAGTTCCGGCCGGTACAAGATTGAAGGCCAGATCCTGGGATGGCTCCGGCTGCCCCATTCGGCGATGTGGTACGGGGC
>CAYSBM010000283.1:0-262 GCA_964429095.1 uncultured Solibacteraceae bacterium
TGGTGCTTAGGTCTGGGTGAAATAACCACTTATGGGTTATTTCACCCACTTGACCTCCATCGCTGTCCACTAAGGCGCCCAATGGGGAGCAACATAGGCGTAGAAGAACGTGACCAGCCCGATGATACTTCCCAAAAAGATACTATGCCGCAAGGTGAAACGGAACAAGCGGCTCTCCTGGCTGCACGGCATGCCGGTGGCCGCCACCGCCACCGCGATGCTTTGCAAACTAATCATATTTCCCATCACGCCGCCGCTCGAA
>CAYSBM010000283.1:272-4978 GCA_964429095.1 uncultured Solibacteraceae bacterium
GACCGGGTTCAGTCCCAGCTTCGCCGCTGTGACAACCTGGAGATTGCCGAAAAGGGCGTTGGCGGAAGTATCAGAGCCGGTCAGGAAAACGCCTAGCCAGCCCAGCATGGCGCTGAAAAATGGGAACAGAACGCCGGTTGCAGCAAAAGCCAGACCTAGCGTCACGGTTGCTCCGCAGTAATTCATCAGGAACGCCAGCGCCAGCACGGTGGCAATGGTTAAAGCCGGCAGCAGCAATTGCTTAACGGTTGAAACGACGATTGCCGCAAACCTGGCGGGGGGGACCCGCAGAATCAGCGCGGACAGTAAAGATGCCGCCAGACAGGCGGTACCCGGTGCGGCCAGCCAGTTGAACTTGAAAACCGCCGGAGAAGGCGCTGGCTGGGGGGTGAGCGGAGGCGTCTGGAGCACTACATGGTGCAAACCCGGCCAGGCGAAAGTAACGGTGGCGCTTTCCAGGGCGGGCCGGACGGCTGGTAAGCCCCACAGCAGCACCAAGGCCACCAGCAGCGCGTAGGGCGCCCAGGCGGAGGCCAATTGAATGGCAGAGTGGCGCGGGGGGGCGGCGGTCTGGCAGTCAGCGCCTTCGGTGCGGAAACCGTCTCCGGGTTTCCAGAAGAGCAACAGAACCACCAGGGACAGCATGGCGGCCAGCGAGCTGAGCAAGTCGGTGAGTTGAGGCCCCACAAGGTTGGAAACCGCCATCTGAGCGCCGGCAAACGCGGCTCCACACAAAACGGCCGCCGGCAGAACGCCGCGCAATGCCCTCCACCCGCCCATCACCAGGATGAGGTAGCAGGGAATCCATAACGACACCGGAGCGCAAATTCGGCCCACTCCTGCGCTCAAGCGTTCCAGTGGCAGGCCGGTGATCCCGCTCAGTACCAGAATCGGGGTGCCTATGGAGCCGAAAGCCACGGGCGCCGTGTTCGCCAGCAGGCAGATGGCCGCGGCGTAGAATGGCGAAAATCCAAGACCCGTCAGCATGGCCGCGGCCACGGCCACGGGCGCACCGAACCCGGAGGCGCCTTCGAGAAAAGCGCCGAAGGCGAAGGCGATCAGCAAGGCTTGGATGCGGCGGTCGGAGGAAAGCCCCCCTATGGAATCTTTGATGATTTCGAATTTTCCCGTTTCTACAGTCAGCCGGTAGAGCAAGATGGCGGAAAATACAATCCAGCCGATAGGGAACAGCCCGAAAGCTGCGCCGAAACCGATGGCCGCCGCCAGGGGACCGGCAGGCATGCCATAGATGAGCGCGGCGATCCCCACCACGCCGGCCAAACCTGCCAGGGCAGCCAGCCAGGCGGGCGAACGCCTGACACCCAGCAGGTAGAGGAGCACAAGAATTGGAAGCGCCGCCAGGCAAGCCGACCAACCGATGCTGCCACCCACGGGCGCGTAGTTGTGTTGCCACATGTCCGGTCATTGTACAGCCCCACCGCCTGGCTTGGCCACGCTCATGATGCCGGGGAACCTTGGCAGTTCCGTCTCAGCCGAAGGTTCTAATCCGGTTCAGTACCACCCCCCGCATCGTAGGGGGGGATACATTTCCCCCCAAAAGACCATATACCCTTCCCCCCTTTACAAGGTGGCGCTGGCGGCAAAGCGGCCTTATATTTACTGTTTACGTCGCTGCCATGCACGATCAAATGGATGTCCTGTTAAACGACATACGGCCTGATAGTTGCTTGAACGAGGGGCTCGACTGCCGGACGTGCACCCACGCTGTCGCCAGGCAAATCGCCACGCTTTGCCCGTCTCTGAGCCGGGAGGCGGCCCAAGCAATATTTCTCGAAATCTACCGCCATCCGGCGTGCCGTCCCATGTGCCAGGCGTTTGAGTGGGCTTACTTGGCGCAGGTGGAGTCCAGCCGCCACACGGCGGCGCCGGTGGTTGCCGATGCTGCCTGAATGGCCGCAAAGCCGTTTGTCAGGCTGACCCCCGCGAAGTCTCCCGCGGCTGCCGCCAGAGCAAAGGCCAGCAGCCAGCAACAGCATTTGGGACGCGCATACTTGGTTCGGAAGTAATGCTCGGAGAATTTGCGCCATTCTTCGCCGGAGTGCGAGCAACCATGCGCGGCCAAGTGGCGGCGGTAGGCGCTCTCGCCGGCCAGCTCACGCGCCAGTTCGAGGAGGAACGCAGCCAGGGCCTTCAACCTTTTCATGGTTAGAATTCTTTCGCATCGAGCTTCGACAAAACGAAAGGAGCTTCGGTGGTGGCGGCCGCGCGAGCGCCGCGCAGAATGACGGCCCAGACCCGCATCGAGTCGGCCAGAATAAGAGTGACCAGAGCGAGAAAGACGCCGCAGACCACGGCGTCCAGCCGGGCGTTGAAAATAAGGGTCTGCGTCTCGGCTATCTGGGCGGCGGTAAGATTGCCCGCCGCCAGTTTCGCTTCCAAGCTAGCGGCCTGGGCCAGAAATCCCACGCGCACTTCCTGCGAGAAGAGCTTCTGCCAGGCGGCTGTGTAGTTAACCGTAACCAGCCACGCCAGAGGGATGGCGGTGATCCACATGTAACGGGCGCCGTGCTTTCTTACCAGAATAGTCGTGGCGACGCAGAGCGCTACGGTAGCAAGCAACTGGTTGGCAATGCCGAACAGGGGCCACAAGGAGTTGATGCCGCCCAGCGGGTCGCGGACGCCCTGCACGAGAAAATATCCCCAGGCGAGCACGATGGCGGCGCTGGTGGCAATGACGCCGGGCATCCAACTGGTGCGGCCCAGCGGCTTGCAAACCTGCCCCAGCAGATCCTGCATCATGAAGCGGCCCACGCGCGTGCCGGCGTCGATGATGGTGAGGATGAACAGAGCCTCGAACATGATTGCGAAGTGATACCAGAAGCCCAAAATCATTTCGCCGCCCCCGCCGCGGGCGAAAATGTGCGCCATGCCCAGAGCCAGCGAGGGAGCGCCTCCGGTGCGATGAAACAGGGTGTGCTCACCCACCTGCCGCGCCAGCGTTTCCATTTGATCCACGGTGACCGGGAAGCCCCAGTTGCTGCTGGTGGCGGCAGCGGCGGCGGGCGGTGCGCCGACGATGGCCTCCGGAGAATTGACGGCGAAATAGACGCCCGGCTGGAGGACGCAGGCGGCGATCATGGCCATCAAACCCACGAAGCTCTCCAGCAGCATGGAGCCGTAGCCAACCATGGGGGCGTGCGACTCTTTGGCGATCATCTTGGGGGTGGTCCCCGAAGAGATCAGCGAATGGAAGCCCGAGATTGCTCCGCAGGCAATGGTGATGAAACAGAAGGGGAAGATCTTGCCGGCGAAGATAGGGCCGTTGCCGTCGCCAAAGCGCGTGAAGGCGGGCAGTTCCAATTGCGGGCGCACCAGCAGAATTCCCACGCCCAACAGCATCACCACGCCCAGCTTGACGAAGGTGCTCAGATAGTCCCGCGGGGCCAGCAACAGCCACACCGGCAGGGCGCTAGCCAGAAAACCATAGGTGATGACGCAGAGGGCCAGCGTCATGGCCGAGAGCGTAAACCACGGAGCTGCGACGGCGGATTTTGAGACCCATTCACCACCGAAAATAGCGGCCACCACCAGCAGAAATCCGATTACAGAGCATTCCAGAACCTTGCCCGGCCGCCAGTAACGTAGGTAAAGTCCCATAAAGACGGCGATCGGCATGGTGGCGGCGATGGTGAAGGTCCCCCAGGGACTGCCTTTCAATGCGTTCACGACCACTAGCGCGACCACTGCCAGCAGAATAATCATGATCAGCAGCACAGTGATGAGCGCCGTAATGCCGCCGGTCTTGCCGATCTCCTCGCGCGCCATCTGACCGAGCGACTTGCCGTCGCGGCGCATCGAACACCACAGAATGATGAAGTCCTGGACGCAGCCTCCCAGCACCGCGCCGACGATGATCCATAGCGTGCCGGGCAGATAGCCGAACTGTGCGGCCAGCGTGGGCCCGACCAGGGGGCCAGGGCCGGCAATGGCGGCGAAGTGATGGCCGAACAGGATCCATTTGTTGGTGGGCTCAAAATCGTGGCCGTTGCGCAGCCGTTCGGCCGGGGTGGCGCGACGGTCGTCGAGCATCATGATTTTGGCGGCGATGAACTTGGCGTAGAAGCGGTAGCCCGCCAAGTAAATGCAGACTGCGGCTACCACCAGCCAGAGGCTGTTCACGGGTTCGCCGCGATGCAGAGCAATTCCGGACAGGCACAAAGCCCCTAGGACGGAGATGGCCGCCCACGCCAGGCGGCCGGCGATCTTCTTCATAAGCAAGTTATGGTAGCGAATTTGTCAGAATTTTTTCAGTGCGCGCAGCATGCTGGCGGTATTGCCGCCACCGGGCCGGATGACGCTGTCAATCAGCTTCCAGTCCTTGTCCAACGCGCCGATGTAATGCATGTGGTCGCGGTCTGGTCCCATCAGGATGATGTAGAGGGACCGTTGAGGATAGGCCAAGATCCGGTATTGCAACTCGCCGGTATCCGGGCGCCAGCGGTCTTCAGCGGGCATGCCCAGCTTGCGCACGACAGCCCAATAGTCGTCTTGCGCGCTGAGGCCCAACTCGGATTGCACGACAGGGCGGTAGACGATATTGGCGCCGGAGCCGCTGCCACGGAACAGACTGACGGCGAGAAACGTAAGCGCGATGCCCCCCAGCAGAGCCCCGAGGATCAGCCATCCGACGCGCGATTCAGTTCTGGAGGAAAGGCCCGCCGCGCCGCGCGGGGCGGCGGACGCGG
>CAYSBM010000284.1:0-4939 GCA_964429095.1 uncultured Solibacteraceae bacterium
GGGCTCCGCCATGACGCCTTACGAAATTATGCTTTCCGATGCGCAGGAGCGCATGCTACTGGTGGCTGAAAAGGGCCGCGAGGAGGAAGTGTTCCGCGTGTTTCGCAAGTGGGGCCTGGATGCGGTCACCATCGGCCAGGTCACCGGCGACGGTATGCTCAGGGTGCGTCATCATGGTGAAGTCGTGGCCGAGATTCCCAACCGCGCCTTGGCCGACGAGGCGCCGCTTTATGACCGCCCGCACACGCAGCCGTTGCGCACGGCGCCGCTGGAGGGGCCCGAATTCGCAAGCCCGGATTTGGGAGCCGACCTGGAGAAGCTTCTTGCGAGCGGCGACATCTGCTCGAAGCGCTGGATCTACGAGCAGTACGACTACATGGTCCGCACCAATACGACGGCTGGCCCGGGCTATGACGCCGCCGTGGTGCGGATCAAGGAAACCGGCGTCTCGATCGCCATGGCGCTGGACGGCAACGGCCGTTATGCGGCGCTGGATCCCCGCGAGGGCGCCAAGCTGGCGGTCGCCGAGTGTTGCCGGAATCTGTCGGCCGTGGGAGCTCTGCCGCTGGCGGCCACCAATTGCCTCAACTTCGGCAACCCGGAGCGGCCCGAAATCATGGCCCAGCTTGTCGAAGCCATCGAAGGTATGGGCGACGCCTGCCGGTTCTTTGAAACGCCCATCACTGGCGGCAACGTGAGCCTGTACAATGAAACCCTCGGCGAGCCGGTGTTTCCCACGCCGGTGCTGGGCATCGTGGGCATCATGAAGACCGCCGCCCCGGTTCCGGCGCATTTCCAAGGACCGGGCCGCACCATCCTGATCGTGGGCGGGCTGGGGGATTGCAGCCTGGCACATTTCGGCGGAACCGAATACGCTAAAGTGATCCTCGATACCATGTGGGGGATTCCGCCTGCGCTGGACATGGATTACGAGAAGCGCATGCAGGCGGCGCTGCGGGAGATGGTGAGCACCCAACTGGCCGAATCATCGCATGATGTCTCTGACGGCGGCCTGGCGGTGGCGCTGGCCGAATGCAGCTTCGGGCCTTCCGGCACTGGCGCCCTGATCGAGTTGGACTCCCGCCTGCGGCCCGAATTCCTCCTGTTTCATGAAGGTCCCGCCCGCGCCATTATTTCCACCAGCCAGCCGGAAGCCGTCGCCCAAATCGCCCAGCGGCACGGGGTGCAATTGGTCCGCGCCGGTGTTAGCGTGGCCGGCCGGCTGGTGATTCAGAACCGCGGCCGCGTACTGGTGGATGCCTCCACTAGCGAACTCCGCAAACAGTGGGACGAGGCCCTGGAGAAGATGCTGAGCGCGGCAAGCTTAGCGCATTAGGTGCGAAGCACATGCGAGACGGTTTTCACGACGAGTGCGGCGTGGTCGCCATCTACGGCCATCCGGAGGCGGCCAATCTGGCGTACCTGGGCCTGTACGCCTTGCAACACCGGGGCCAGGAGAGCGCTGGCATCGCCGCCAGCGACGGCCGGCGCCTGGAATGCTTCCGGGGTATGGGCCATGTGGCCGATATCTTCACGCCGCGCGTGATCGCCGGCCTGGCCGGCAGGCTGGCCATCGGCCACACGCGCTACTCAACCGCCGGAGAGACGGCGCTGCTCAACGCCCAGCCGTTCGCCGTCAACTGCAACAAGGGACAAATCGCAGTGGCGCACAACGGCAATATCACCAACGCCTCCGAACTGCGCGCGAAGCTGGAACGCGAAGGTTCAATTTTCCAGGCCACCAGCGACACAGAGGTGATCTTGCACCTGATGGCGCGTTCCCGCGAACGCACGCTGGCCGCAGCGCTGCGCGAAGCGCTGCTCGAACTGGAGGGTGCGTTCTCGCTGGTTCTGCTGGCCGAAAACCGCGTGATAGTGGCCCGCGACCCGGAGGGTTTCCGCCCGTTGGCCATGGGCCAGATGGAGTTGTCCGGCGGCCGGGTCTGTTACGCCTTCGCCTCGGAGACCTGCGCGTTCGACCTGATTGGCGCAACCTACTTGGGCGAGGTGGAGCCGGGTGAGATGGTTTCGATCGGCCCGGAGGGCCTGGAGCGCGAACGCTACGCGCCGGAGGCGCCCCGCGCGCATTGCGTTTTTGAGCATGTCTATTTCTCGCGCCCGGATTCGATCGTCTTCGGCCGGGCGGTGCAGCAGTCGCGCGAGATGCTGGGCCGCCTGCTGGCGCGGGAACACCCGGTGGAAGCCGATATCGTGGTGCCGGTGCCGGATTCCGGCGTTACGGCGGCCATCGGCTATGCCGATGAAAGCGGCATTCCGTACCGCCAGGCGCTGATCCGCAATCACTACGTGGGACGCACCTTTATTGAACCTTCGCAGGCCATCCGGGATTTCGGCGTGAAATTGAAGCTGAATCCCGTCCAGCATTTGCTGGAAGGCCGCCGCGTGGTGCTGGTGGATGACTCGATCGTGCGCGGAACCACCTCGCGCAAGATTGTGCGCATGATCCGCCGGGCCGGGGCGCGCCAGGTGCACCTGCGCATCTCATGTCCGCCGACGGTCTCGCCTTGTTTTTACGGTGTGGATACGCCGACCAGGCGCGAGTTGATCGGCGCCAACAACACGGTGGAAGAGCTCCGGCGCTTCGTCGAAGCCGACACGCTCGGCTACCTTTCGTTGGCGGGCTTACGCGAAGCCGTCGCCGACCAGCACTCCAACTACTGTTACGCCTGCAACACAGGCAACTATCCCACGTAACTGGTTAATATCGAACAACTGATCACCCAGCGCCGGTAGGCGCGCGGCCGCGTCAGGCGCCGGGGCGCGAGCCGGGTTTGGTGACCGGAATTCCCTGGCGGCACAAGGGACATTGTTCGGGCGGGTAGGAGACCACTTGCAAGACGGCCAGCGCTGCGCGCGGCACGCTCAGATCCACTGCGCCGCCGCTGCGGTCGATGATGGAGCCGGCGGCCAGCACTTCGGCCCCCGCTTGCCGCAAAATGTTGATCACTTCCAGACTGCTGCCGCCGGTGGTCACCACGTCCTCAATCATCACGGCGGGCTCGCCCGCTTGGATCGAGAAACCACGCCGGAGCGTCATCTGCCCGCCGGCTTCACGCTCAGTGAACAGGAAGCGCGCGCCCAGCGCCCGGGCCACTTCGTGCCCGATAATCACGCCGCCCAAGGCGGGCGAAACCACCAGGCGCGCTGCGCGGCCGCTGGAGAGTTCCCGAATGGCCTGCGCCAGGCGCCGGCCCAATTGCTCGGCGTATTCCGGGTGTTGCAACACCCGCGCGCACTGCAAATACTCCGGACTATGCAGGCCGCTGGTGAGGCGGAAGTGTCCCCGCAAATATGCGCCTGTGCGCTCGAATAATTGCAAAATCTCCTCTGTCGCGTTCATCAAAGGCATCCTACACTATCGGAGGCTTGCGATACCATGGAGAATTCGGGAACATCTTCTTGCATTTTGACGTCGTCTAAGTCTTGGTAACCCCTCGGGAAAAGGTATTCAGGGAAAGGAAGCAAATGAAGTACGCAAGATCGTGTTTGGCCGTCTTTTTCTCCCTCTGGCTGGCCGCCGGGCCGGCAACCGCTCAGCAGATGAACCAGACCGCAGAGGGGCCGTCGTCCCGCAGGGAAAGCCGCGGCAACCCGCTTCTGGCTCCCTACCGCGCGCGTGAAGAAGCTCCGGTCAATCTGGCTAACTCCAACCGGTTGGAGGCGTTACTCAAAGCCGGGCAGTTGTACCTGTCTTTGCAGGACGCCATCGCGCTGGCCCTGGAAAACAATCTGGACATTGAGTTGCAGCGTTACGGGCCGCGTATCGCCAAGGCCGATTTGCTGCGGGCCAGGGCTGGCGGCGCCATCAGCGGCGTGGCGACGTCGGTCGCCACGGGCGCCAGCAGCGCCGCCTCGGCCTCCGGCGTTCTGGCCGGATCGAGCTCCACCACGAGTGCGGCAGGCGGAACTATTTCCACCGGCGTGGCAGCCACCAGCAGCGGAGGCGGACCCGCCACCCCCAGCTTGGATCCGCTGATCACCTCCAGCTATAATCTCAGCCACGGCACCCGGCCGCTCACCAGTTCGTTCACCACCGGGACCAACTCCCTGATCACCAACACGAGCGCCACCAGTTTCGGCATTCAGAAAGGATTTCTCACCGGGACGAACCTGGCCTTCAGTTGGGACACCTCGCGCGTGGCGCAAAATTCCTACCGCAACGACTTTAACCCCTCCCTTACCGGAAGCTTCAGCCTGACCATCAGCCAGCGGCTGCTGCAAGGGTTCGGACTGGCTTTAAACTCGCGGAATATCCGCATTGCGCGCAATAATTTGAGAGTCTCCGACCTCACTTTTGAGCAGCAGGTGATCACCACCGTAGCTTCGGTTATGAACCTGTACTGGGACCTGGTTAGTTTCAACGAGGACCGCAAAGTGCGGCTCCAGGCTCTGGCGCTGGCCGAGAAACTTTACAACGACAACAAGAAACAGGTGGAAATCGGCACCATGGCGCCCATCGAGATCGTCAAAGCAGAAGCCGAAGTCGCACAGCGCCAGCAGGAGCTGACCGTCTCGGAGACGCAATTGCTCCAGCAGGAGACGATCTTGAAGAATGCGCTGAGCCGCACCGGGGTAGCCAGTCCCAGCCTGGCCGAGGCGCGGATCATCCCTACCGACCGGATTCAGATTCCCGAGCAGGAGACCTTGCCACCGGTTTCGGAATTGGTGGCCAAGGCTCTGGCGAACCGGCCGGATATCGCGCAAACTAATCTTCAAATCGAAAACTCTAAAATCACCATCAGCGGTGTCAAGAACTCGCTGCGCCCCTCGCTGGACGTGGCCGGCACGTTCCGCAACAACGGACTGGTGGGCGAAGTGAACCAGTTGCCGCAGCCGGCCATTCCTGGCATCAGCCCCGGCGTCACGCCGGAACAACGCGCCCTAACCGTGGACCGTTTCTTTGTGGGCGGGCTGGGGG
>CAYSBM010000285.1:0-295 GCA_964429095.1 uncultured Solibacteraceae bacterium
CGGGAGCAAGACAGTGCTGCATGATTTTCCCAGTTCGATCGGCGTCCGCGACACGCGGCACTTCCGGTGCCGGTACCAGCTTACCGGCGATGACGTGCTGCACGGCCGCCGTTTCGAAGACGCCGTCGCCAACGGCAGCTACCGCGTGGATATTCACCATCAGAACAAGCCCGGCATCACCCTGATGTACTTGAACGGCTGGCAGGTCTATGAACGGCCTGGAATGCCCGGCAAGAAAAGCCGCTGGAGGGCGGAAACCGCAGGGAATCCCACTTTCTATCAGATCCCGCTGCGT
>CAYSBM010000285.1:305-798 GCA_964429095.1 uncultured Solibacteraceae bacterium
TCCTGGCCGGCCGCATGCTGGACGCCGACAAGATCGCCTTCAGCGCCGCCCGTGTGATGGTGAATATGAATCAAACCGGCGAAGCGGCCGGCGTAGCCGCCTGGCTGGCATTGAAGTCCAACCAGTCCCTAGTGGACGTCGAAGCGAAACAGGTGAGAAAGCTTCTGGCCGACGGCGGGTCAGTGGTGATTTGAAACCGGCAGTTCACACGGCGGCTGTCGCAAGCGGCGGATGAAGAGCACGCCGCCCAATATTGCCAACACAATGACAACCACGGGAGTCAAATGCATCCACCACCACTTGGACCCTTCCGGCTCCACCAGAATGCGCGCGCCATACTGCTGCTTGTAGTAGTCCAGGACCTCTTGGTCGGTTTTTCCTTCCGCCACCATACGGGCGATTTCGGCCCGCATGGCAAGAGACACCTCGCTGCGGTGTGTGGCCACCGGTTCATTCCAGCAGCAGGGAGCCAGCAGCGACTTCTGCAAGCGCA
>CAYSBM010000285.1:808-3528 GCA_964429095.1 uncultured Solibacteraceae bacterium
CAGAATACGAGCCTGCTGAGCGGTCATAGGTTGGGCAAAGGCCATGGCGCTCAAAAAAAGCACGCCAGCCGCCGCCAGCCTCAGAACTCGGGATCCTGCCATAACTCCATCGTATTGATAAATCGGGTGGTTTTCAATCCGCTTGAGGGTGCGCCCGGATTTCAGGCCTTCCCTTTAGGCGCGTTCGCGCTACAATAGTGGATGTTCTGTCGCAGGCAACGGTTTCCATCGTCGGGAGCGAGACGAACAAGTGGCTCTCATATTGGCGAATTCATTGACCGGCCAGCTCATGCGCGGCCTGCTGGACGATACGTTTAGCGGGATCCATACCCTAAGCTGGTTCGACTACGCAATTCTGGTCCCCTACTTCACCGTTCTGTTGATCCTCTCCATTTATGGCCTGCACCGCTTTGAAGTAGTGCGCATGTTTTTTAAGTACCGCAAGCGGGTGCCCACCCAGCCGCCGGAACGCTTCGAGCAACTTCCGCGCGTTACCGTGCAGCTTCCGCTTTACAATGAACGATACGTTGTGGCGCAACTGCTGGAAGCCGTTTCCAAACTGGACTACCCGCGCGAGCTGCTCCAGGTCCAGGTGTTGGACGATTCCACCGACCACACCCAGCAGGTCGCCCGGACGCTGGTCGAACAGTACCAGGCTCAAGGCTTTCCCATCGAGTACCACCACCGTCCCAACCGGCATGGCTTCAAAGCGGGTGCATTGCAGGAAGGGCTGAAAACGGCCACCGGCGAGTTTATCGCTCTGTTTGATGCCGACTTTGTTCCGGAACCGGATTTCTTAAAGCGGACCATAGACTATTTCACCGACCCTCAGGTAGGGGTCGTGCAAACCCGGTGGACTTACCAGAACCGCAACCAGAACCTGCTCACCGAAGTGCAGGCGGCTATGCTGGATGGCCACTTCATTCTGGAACAGACGGCGCGCTGTGGCGGGGGTCTTTTCTTTAACTTCAACGGCACGGCGGGAGTGCTGCGGCGGAGCATGATAGAAGACGCGGGCGGCTGGCAGCACGACACGCTGGTCGAGGACGCCGACTTGAGCTACCGGGCGCAACTGAAAGGTTGGCGCTTCGTTTACGTTCCCACGATCGAGTGCCTGTCGGAACTTCCGGTTGAGATGCACGGTTTTCAGATGCAGCAATCGCGGTGGGCTAAGGGGCTGGTGCAGGCAGCCATCAAGCTGCTGCCTTCGATCTTGCGTTCGAAGGCGCACTGGCGAGTTAAGCTGGAAGCCTTCCTGCACTTGACGCCCAACATCAGTTATCCGCTGATCATCGTTATGTCGGCGCTGCTGGTGCCGATGATGATCGTGCGATTTTACGCCGGCTGGTTCCAGATGCTGGTGATTGACATGCCGCTGATCATCGCCAACTTCTGGTCGTTGTGGATCTTCTACATCGTGGCCTACCGCGAGGTGCATCCGGCCAGTTGGAAAAGGTCCCTGTTCCTGATGCCTGTGTTGACCGCCGCCGGAGTGGCGTTAACGGCCATCAACGCCAAGACGGTCATCGAGGCGCTTATCGGAGATAAGGGGCATTGGACACCCACCCCGAAATATTCCAGGCAAGGCAAAGCCGCAGCCAGCGGTCCGGCGCAGTACCGGTTCCGGGCCGGCTGGTTGCCCTTCGTGGAAGTGGCTCTGGGCGTCGCCTATGTTCTGACCGCGGCCTACGCGATCGACACGTACAACTTCTTCGCGGTGCCTTTCCTGGCCATATTTGCGGCCGGCTTCTTTTGGGCAGGTTTCTCGGTGCTGCACCAGGAGGCGCGCAATCTGCTGCGGTTCCAGCGAGAGCGGCGCCTGGCGGTGGACCCGGTCCGCTAGCAGCGGGTTTTTCCGCCGTCTTCTTCCCAAGCGCCTCATTCAATCTCCTATTCGGTCTACAATCAAAGAGTTCGCTCCGGCTGGCCTTGCCGGTAAGTGTTGCAGCCGGCGGCCGGGAGAGCGATTGAAGAGAAAGGAAATTATGGACAGGAATCCTACACGCCGTTCGTTTGTGAGCATGACCGCGGCGGTTGCCGCGCCCGCCATCCTCGGCGCGCAGTCGCCCAACGATACCATGCGCGTCGCCTTCATCGGCGTCGGCAACCGCGGCTCTCATCTGTTGAGAAATATGCTGAAAGTGGCCGGTACGAAGGTCGTGGCGGTGTGCGACTTGCTGCCGGAACGCGCCGAGGCGGCCGCTCAACTGGTGCAAAAGGCCGGCGGTTCGGCCGCAGTCTATACCGATTACCGCAAGATGCTGGAAGAGGGTAAGGATATCGACGCCGTGGTGGTCGCCACGCCCGACTGGACGCACCGCGACGTCGACATCTTTGTTCTCGAAATGGGCAAGCATCTGTATGCCGAAAAGCCCCTGGCGCTCAATATCGAAGACTGCAAGATGATTCGCAGCACCGCCAAGCAGGCCAAAGGCATCATGCAGGTGGGCTTCCAGTTGCGCCACGACGCCAACCGCCACGCCGCTGAAAAGTTCATCCATTCCGGCGGCATCGGCAAGGTGCTGATGTGCCACGGGATGCGCCACGGGGGCGATCTGCCGCGGGCCATCCCATGGTACTTCGACAAGAACAAGTGCGGTGACATTGTCGTGGACCAGGGCATCCACATTCTGGATCTATTCAAGTGGGCCATCGGAACCCATCCGTTGCGCGCCTTGGCCAGCGGCGGCACCCACCTGTTCATCGACATTCCGCCCGGC
>CAYSBM010000285.1:3538-4929 GCA_964429095.1 uncultured Solibacteraceae bacterium
TACTTTGACCCGCCGGGATTTTCGGGCGATCAGGAGCGGGTGTTTGGCTCGGAAGGCGCGGTGGATCTGGTGGCCGCCACTTGGCAGCCTCGCGAAAAGCGCGGGCTGATCAAGCTGGATGGGCCCAACGCTGGCGAGGACTCCACCTACAGCGCGCTCAAGGCCTTTGCCGCCTATGCGCGCGACCGCAAAGAGCCCATCAACAACGTCGACTCGGCGTTCGAGTCCACCGCCATGGTGATCATGGCCACCAAGGCCATCTACGAGAAGCGGATCGTCACCTGGGAGGAGGTCGTGGGCTCGTAAACGGGCTCGGACCTTAGCTCAGAATTTCAGGTCGGGATTCAGTTGCGCCTGCACGTCCGGATCGTGGAGGTTTTCGCGCGTCACTAGCCGGGGCGCCAGGTCGTTGATCTTCGGCACTGGTTCGCCCCGGAACTTTTTCACTGCCGACATGACAGCCTCATAGCCCATTTTGTAAGGGTGCTGGACAATTAACGAATCGATCAGGCCGCTTTCCAGGCCGGCCACCAGGGTCGGGCTCCAGTCAAACGCCACCAACTTCACCTTCGTGCCCGGCCGGACCATCAGCGCCTGCGCGGCGCCTACGGAACTGGTCTCATTGGAAGCGAACATCGCGTCCAGGTCTGGATACGCTGTGAGCATATTCTCCGCCACCGCCAGGGATTTGGCGAAATCCGCCATACCGAAACGCTTGTCGACGATTTGTATGCCGGGGTATTTTTCCCGCACTGCATCTTCAAAACCCTTCTCCCGCGCCGTGGCTGACGCGGCGCCCGGTTGCGCCGCCACGATGGCCACCTTCCCTTTGCCGTTCAGTATTTTCGCCATGCGCTCGGCCGCCAGCCGCCCAGCGCCGTAATTGTCTGTCGCCACACGCGTCAGAAACTTGTCGCTTTCCAGCCCTGAGTCGAACAAAATCACCGGGATGCCCTGGCTCACCGCCCGCTCGACCACCCCCACCATGGCTTTGGAGTCGATCGGTGCCAAGGCGATGGCATCCACGCGGCGGCTGATCATGCTGTCGACGATGCGGATCTGGTCGGTGTAATCGGTCTCCGAAGCCGGCCCGTTCCAGATGATCTCCACTCCCGCCTGGCGAGCGGCGGCCGCGGCGCCCGCATGCACGCTCTGCCAGAACATGTGCGCGCGCCCCATAGGAATCACGGCGATTTCCTTCTTCCTGGAGCGCCGGCAGGCCGCGCCTCCCAACACCAAACTGCCCAAAAGGGCTGAAACAACCATCGTGCCTACGAAGTGCCTACGAATCATGGCGACGCTCAAACCGCCAGTGTAGCTGAAAATCGCTCCATTTGAAGGCGGCGGTTTCTAGATCTTCAAGAAGAGTTTTCGGCGGTACATCCAGAACA
>CAYSBM010000286.1:0-4927 GCA_964429095.1 uncultured Solibacteraceae bacterium
CCGGAGTTGATGCTTATTGGAGTTGGTGCCAAGAGGGTCACGCGGCAGCGAGCCGGACGGAAGGTAGCGGACGCGGAACGATGATCCGGAGGCAGACGTGATAAAAAGCGATGCCGAAGGGGAGCGAAGGGAGAGCGGGCGGGACGTCACGGTAAGCTTCTGAAATCGGAACTGGTTTGAGCGCTACGATCCTAAGGGGCGAAAATCCCGAGGGGGAGCGAAGAACCGGGAAAGGTCTCGGACCGCCGGATCGGGCACTTGGCAACGGGTTTGTGGCGATGACCCACCCCGGCGTGAGGGAAACTCACACGAGGTGGCGAGCCGGAAGCCGAACGGGCCAAGTGATGCTTCGGTGGGGCGTTGAAGCAGTAGGCCCGGAACGGTGACCCCACTGTGGGGGCCTCCGGAAACGGAGGCAACCGCTGTGGGCGAGCGAAAGGCTGCTGCGAGACGCCGGCTTCTACCGGCAGAGCTAAGCTGGCGAGCCTTAGAGCGGTGATCCGCTGTAGCCCAAAAGCAACGGCGGGGAGCAAAGAGGCAGGCGCCCGGTTCTACCGGATGACACGCCCAGGCCGAGCATGACGGCTGGGGGGCAGGCTGAAACGTGGGTCACTTGGAACCATTTTTTTGTGCGGCGCCACGGCCGCTCTTATCCCAGTGGTAGAGGGGCGGCGGGTTTTCCCTTCCATGAGCAGGTTTTCGGGGCCGGAAACTTGCAAACTTAGACCGGCAGCGCCCGCACCGGTACGGCTGCGCCCCTAACCGCAGGAGCGCCTTAATTTTCCATGAAGGACGGTAGTCCCGCGTCGACCAACGCCCCAGATGCATATTGAGGCAACGCGGACAGCGCGCATAGCGCAATTCATGAAGGCGCCAAATGCTCCGCATAAACTTGTGCGAGCACTCCCGGCAGCGCATCATGTGGAGACCGCACAATCCAGCCAGCGACTCCCAGATCGAGCGCGCGCGCGCGAACCTCACCTTCCGTGATCCGCAATTTGGACACTGGCCCCTCACCGGCTGCGTCTGGCAACGTAGTCCCGCACGTAGGCGTCAAACGCCTCCCGGAGGAGCTGGCATGCCCGGCTGCAATTGCGGATCGTCAAACCCTCGATATGCGATACCGGCAGCAGGTGGCGGGTAGTGCTGGTGATAAAGACTTGTTCGGCCCGTTCCAAATCGGCTGGAAACAGCACACTTTCCACCACCGGCAAACCCGCTACGTGAATTTCACGCAGAATTATCTCCCGCGTCACCCCCGGCAGGCAACCCGAGCTGAGCGGCGGGGTTCGCACTTCGTTTGGAAAAGCGGCGAACAAGTTGGCTGATGTGCACTCGCTCACTTCGCCGCGTTCGTTGAGCAGCAGCATCTCATCCCAACCCCGCGAACGAGCTTCTTCATACCAAGTCAAATTTTGCGCCCAGGAAAGAACCTTCACGCCGGCCAGCTCGCAGGCGGCGTGCCGGGCGTGCGCCTTCAGTCCCAGCTTCACCTCACAGGGCCAGGGATGCAGATCCGCAGTCAGAGCCAGCACGTCGCAGGCGCGCGTAATGCTGGGTCCCTCCCACAACCCCTGGCGGTTGCGAACCACCACTAGCCGCAACCCGGCATTACAGGCGGAGTTGGCCTGGATCAGTCTGTCCAACCCTTGCTCAATAGCTTGAGCGTCCTCAGGCAACGGCACATGCATCAGCGCCGCATCCCTGCGCATCCGCGTCCAGTGACGATCGAAGGCGAAGGGCACGCCATCGTAAACCCGCATCGTGCTGAAGACGCCCCAGCCGGTCAATAGCCCCACTTGACCAGGGGAAAGCAGCTTGTCTGAAGCCGGATAGAGGCGCCCGTTGTAAAGCACATTGGCGTGGATCACTTCCTTATTCTAACCACGCGGCCCGGCCGTCAATAGAGCGCTGGCGCACCGGGCGGCCGTGTCTTCCAGCGCCGGTGAATCCACAGCCACTGATCCGGGTATTGCCGGATGAGGCCTTCCAGCAGCGAGTGCAGCCGCTGAGTGTCGGTTGCCACATCTCCGGTCATCTCCACGGGCGGGTAGAACTTGAGCACATAACGGTTCTCTGGCTCCGACCATAGCGCAAACCCTGGTATCACGGCGGCGCCGCTCCGAGCGGCCAGTTTCGCGAATCCGGTGTGTGCGCAAGCCGGAATGCCGAAAAAATCAACAAAGATGCCCTCTTCAAGCGATGCGTTCTGGTCAATGAGAATTCCTACCGCCTGGTTGGCCGCCAGAGCCTTGAGAATCCCCCGGGCGAAGTCTTTCTTCTGGATCACGTGGTTACCACAGGCGGTCCGGCGCGCTTCCACCAAGGCGTCAATCAGAGGGTTATCCAGTGGGCGCGCCACAATATGCATGGGAGAGGATAGAATCGCGTGTGCGTAGGCGCTCAATTCCCAATTACCCAGGTGCGCCGTCGCGAACAGCACTCCCCTGACCCTGGCCAGCGCGGCCTCGAAGTGTTCATACCCCTCATAGCGGATCCACCGGGCGGCTTCTTGCGGCCCGATCTCCGGCAAGCGCGCGAAACTCACCAGCATGCGGGCAATACAGACAAACACCCCGTCAGCAATCGCCCGGCGCCTCTCGGGCGCCAGTTCCGGCAGGGCTAACTCGAGGTTTCTCATTGCCACGCGCCGCAGGCGCGGAACCGCTTTGTCCAGCACCCAGACGTAGACGCGCGCGAGCCTTTCGGAAAGCCAGGCGGGAGTATACGCCAGGCTGGCCAGCAACCCGCGCGCGGTCCAGTATTCCAAGCGGTTGCGAATAGAAGATCTGCGGCGCAACGAACAATTCTAAACCCAATCCGCCCGCATCGTGCAGCGGCTCATCTCGGCGCGCTGGCTTCCAACGCCGCCACAACCTCCCAGTAGTGTTTCTGCAACATGGCGCGGTATCGCCCCGGACTCATCCCGGCGCGTGCCGCCCGCTGCTGCAAACGCTGTTCGCCCACTAGCAAGCCTTCCCATGGCTTGCCTCCCGAGAGCCGCACCAGGTGGGTATCCCAGCCGAACCCGAACAATTCCAGACTGGCAAGCGTGCGGCGGTAGTTGTCCGGCAAGCCGATTTCAGCGAACGGAAAGCCGGCCGCCCAGTCGCTGTGGTAGCCCATGCGGCGGTTTCTGGGATTTACCGACACCTGCGCGTGCGGCACGCAATTGCCTGCCTCAATTCGATAACGCGAGCGCAGCATAGCCGTAAGCAGGTGCGCGCTGTGAATTTGCGCCGCAGTCACTTCCGGCCCACGCGCTTCGAAAGCCACCCCCAAGAAGCTGGCATTCAACCCCAAATAGATCCAACGGTCGTCGGCCCAGATGGAGTGACCGGTGTGATCGGCGGCGTCGTTCTCCTCTACTATCCTGAACACGCGGCCGAAACGGTCGATTACGAAATGATAGGCACGGTGCCGCTGCACATACTCGAGCAACGATAAACCAGCGCGCCGCAACTCAGATCGATAGCCTTCTTCAAACGGCGCCTGATGGCTTTCGGTCGTATGGTAGACAATGCCGGCCGGGTCGGTGCGCTCAGGACCTGCAACGGGGGGATCCACATTGCGCTCCAGCGGGCGGTAGCGGCGCGGCCGTCCGTGCACCAAGTATTGGCACTCGATGCGCAAACCATTGCTGTAGATTTCATGGCCGGCGCCCTGCTCCACCCTCCAGACGGACTCCATCGCCAAACCAGCAGGTGGAGACGGAAGCTTCCCTCGCTCATTACCGCTAGTTCTGTGCGCAACGGGCCGGGCGCCGCTATGCCAGGCGAAATAACCCGAAGCGGCCAGGATACCCAGCACAACGCTGGCCGGCATCACCCATTGCCGCCTCGAACTTCCCCTTTCGGAATCTTGAAAGCCGCCCGGAATGGCCCCCCATTCTCCAGCAGCCGCCGAGCGCAAATACCGCAGCCGTTCTAAAGGATCGCGGGTACGCGAGGCGCGCCACTCGATCAGCCAGTCCGGCGGACGGTCTGCACCTATAGATCGCATTCCTCCGTTAGTAACAGTGCCGGGGCGGCGGCCGGACTCTCCGCCGACTCAATGCTGAATTACTTATCCAAGTTGTCAAGCGGGCGTGCTTGATCCGTCGCGCACGCGTTCTCACCAACACCTGCCCCAAACTCCTCAGAGGCCAGTTGCCGATTCTCTCCGGCAAGACCGGCCGCTCCCCCCGTGCCGTCTTGCAACTCCCCGCCTGGCGCAAGAAAGTCTTGTACCAGACCACAGAGGCGTTGAAGGAAAGCTGAAACAGCCCGTTTCGTTTCTCACCCATCAGGTGCCCTCCTTCGCAGGGTTACCGTAGCGTTCAAGCCACTATGAATGATTGATGCAGACGAACACGCAAAGACTCGAAACGACAGTTCAACACGGAAATGCGAACTAGTATGCCGGAGCGAGGGGCTGGAAATGAGATTCGGCCTGAAACTTCCGGTAGTTCGAATATGTAATCTCGTGCTGGCCGGCTATCAGTTTCACCAGACCGATCCGCGCACGGTAGGTTGCCACGACATGCTTCGGCAGCCAAAGCTCCTGATGAATCCGTGTCTGTTCGGCCTGTATGCTGGCGCCCGGCGCCACCCGCACCAGTAACCAACCGAACGTAATCGTTTCTACCGCCGACGCCTCCAGCTTGACCCATTGATGATCGGTTTGATCGATCCACAACGTGCCGGCCAGTTTGGCCAGTACGCGCCCTTCGGCGGTCTGCGGGCGGTAATCGGGCCTGGGTGTAGCGCGGATCACCCAGACCGGCCGGCCTTCGATGCGCTCCTCTCCCAACAGTGTAAAGTCGAAGGCTCCTGGAATTTCCCGCAAGAATCTGCGCTGGCGTTCCCGGCGCTTGTCCCATTCCTGTATACGTTTGGCTCTTTGCTCCGGTGTCTCGCGGCGGCGATCAGCGATGCTTCGCTGGAGA
>CAYSBM010000287.1:0-1443 GCA_964429095.1 uncultured Solibacteraceae bacterium
CCGGTAATGTCAATCTTGTGCTCGGGCGACGTGACCCACATGCCGCAGACACCCAGAAATACCGCCAGCACCAGCTTTTCACCGCTCTTCATCGCGCCCATGGCTTGCAGCTCGCCGGCGGCGAACCGCGCTGCTTCCGGAGTACGCCGGATCTCGGGAGGATTTAACTTCATGACCAGCAAAGGGACCACCGCCATGGAACACAAACCCGGCGCCACGCCCGCCAGGAACCAGCTCACCCACGTCACCGGGTAGCCGAACGTTTCGGTGGCGATCCGCGCCGCCAGAGGATTGCTGGCTTGGCCCGTAAAAAACATGGCGGCTCCTACACAGACGCCCTGATAGACGGCGGTCATCAGAAACGATCCGAGCAGCGCCGCAGTGGGGCCGGGACGCGAACCGTACAGTTCGGCGATGGAACGCGCTATGGGCAGAATCACGCCGCCCGAACGTGCGGCGTTCGATGGAATGATGCTCGCCAGCGCCATATCGGACAACGATAGGGCGTAACAAACACCCAGCGAGCTGCTTCCGACTAACCGCACAAAAAACAGCGCGATGCGCCGCGCCAGGCCGGTCTTGATCAGCGCCCGAGAAATAAAGAACGCCGCCATGACCAGCCATACCGTGGAATCGCCATAGCCGGCCAGAGCCTGGTCCAGGCCGAGTCCACCCACCAGCGCCGCCAGCGTGATGGCCATGAGCACCAGAGCGCCGCCGGGAACGGGTTCCAGAATCAGGCCGGCGATAGTGGCCAGGAAGATGCCCGCGAGCCGCCACGCGGCCGGCTGGATGGCCCCGGGGCGGGGGATCAGATAGACGAAAACGATGTAAATCAGCGCCAGCAGCGCCAAAAGTGGCGCGCTGGAGCGCCGGAACCGGGATGCGCCCGCCGGAGGGTGGCTCACCGTTCTCCCTTCAAGGGCGCTTCAGCCGGACTACGAGGTCCGCGCCCAGCAACTCTTCAAGCAGTGGCGTTTCCGGATACGGATGTCCTTTATAGCGCCGGAACCCCTCGGCCAGTTTCAATCCACCTGCTTCGGCACACTCGCGCGCCCATCGCTCCATCATTAGCAAATACTCGTCCACGCCATGATGCTGGCGCAGCCAGTTGCGCTGGCTGGCGTGGCAGGCCAGCGCCTGCTTCTTCTTCTCGATGACGCCCTCGATGTCAACCAGGAAATCCGGCGGCACGCGCACGCCGTCGCGGTCCACGCCCGCGATGGGGTTGACGAAGTACAGGTGCGGCATAGACGCCAGAGGCGGCGCCGGGTTTTCATCGCCGGTTGAGTAGTTCGGCACCGGCGCGGTGAATACGGCGTCGCGCACCAGCGCACTGGTGGCCTCGTGGTCGCACAAATAATCCACCGGAGGCGCCGTGATCACCAGATCCGGACGCGCCCGCCGGCTCACTTCCACCACGCGGCGGCGCGATGCGTCATC
>CAYSBM010000287.1:1453-4921 GCA_964429095.1 uncultured Solibacteraceae bacterium
GTCATCGGTAAACATGGCCAGATCACGGAATTCCGCGCACGAATATTCCGCGCCGATGACAGCGGCGGCGCTGGCGGCCTCGCTTCGGCGGACGGCGGCGATCTCCTCCGGCCCCATTTCGGCGGTGCCGCAGTCGCCGGGCGCCATCGTCACCATGGTGAGGTGGTGCCCACGCGCAGCCAGGAGAATTAGGGTTCCGCCGGCGGTCATCTCCAGGTCGTCCGGGTGGGCGTGGATCGCCAAAATGCGCTTGCGGTTCTCAGCCAAGATTGCCATTGGAGGGTATTCTACCGCATGGGGCGCGTGCGAAAATCAAGACGTGGCGGGCATGTCCATCTTGGGGGCGCGATGGCAGGCGTATGAACGCGCGCTGATTTCCATTACGCCGGTATTGATCGCTTTCGGCGTCACACTCCTGGCAACATGGCTCACGAGACGCCTGGCCTTGCGATGGCTGCTGCGCTTGTCCGCCGGACCCGCTTCCGGTGCCGCCGTATTGGCAGATACGTTGGCGCTGCCCAGTTTGCTGTGGTGCCTGGCTGCGGCGTTGGACGTCTCCCTGCGGTTCGCGCAACTCACACCCGCGCAAATGCGGTTAGCAGGCGATTGGATCGAGATCTTTGTCATTGTGAGCTTGAGTCTGGTGGTAGCCTCGATCGGCGTACGCCTGGTGGCCGCCTACGGAGAACGCCGGGGTTTGTCGCTGGCGCTCAGCGGCATGTCCAAGACCCTGATCCGGGTGTTCGTGCTCAGCATCGGCGGAATGATCCTGCTGCACAAGCTGGGCTATTCCATCACCCCGCTGCTCACCGCATTGGGCGTGGGCGGTTTGGCCGTGGCGCTGGCCTTGCAGGACACGCTCGCCAACTTTTTCGCCGGCGTGCACATCCTCATTGAGCGGCCCATCTCGGTTGGGGACTTCGTGAAACTCTCCACCGGCGAGGAAGGCGTGGTCAGCGACATAGGCTGGCGCACCACCCGCCTGCTGGCGCTGAACAACATCGTGGTGATCCCCACTACCAAGATACCCTCCGGCATCCTGATCAACTCCGCCCTACCGGACCGGAGGGTAATCGCCGAAGTCCAGATTGTTGCGGCGGTGAATGCCGACCCGGACGCTGTCGCGCGCGTAGCCCTGGACGCCGCCGCCTCGACCGAAGGCGTACTGAAGGAACCGGCGCCATTGTTCCTGCTCGACCCGGGAGTCCTGCCTACCCACCTGCAAGCCAAGCTCCTGTTCTGGACACCGGACAGGCTCCAGCAGGGCGTGGTCGCCTCCGCCTTGCGCGCCAGGATATGGGAGGGCTTCCGCAAGGCGGGCATTCCGCTGCCACCCCCTCTGCTAAGAGGGTGAGCGAACGGCGTTATTGGATCACGCCTCCGGGCGGTTGCGCTTCCAGGCGCAGTTCTCCGAAGGTGGCCTCGTACTGTGCGATATTCTGCTGGAGGATGTTCAGCAGCGCTTTAGCCTGCTGAGGGCTGAGGTAGATGCCCTGAAAATTCTGAATCGAGACGCCCTCCGGAGAAGCTTGGTCGAGGACGCCGAAACTGAGAAAGAAATCCCAGAGATTGGCGCGCACCTGCACACTGTTGGAGTAGCTTTCGCGGTAGTCGGCGCGGTGCGTGATGCGAATCTGCGGTTGCGGTGACTGGCTCATGAACTCCTGCTTCCTTACCTCGGGCTGGACTTGGCCCGTTCGGCATACTTCAGCGTTTGCATGTCGATACGGACCAGGTCTCCATTCTTGATGAATTGCGGCACCATGATTTCAATGCCGTTTTCCAGGCGCGCTATTTTCCACGTGCTGTCTTCATGCGCATGCGCGGGCGGCGCGGTGTCGGCAACGCGTGCGTCAATCATGTCCGGAAACTGGACGCTCACCGGCTCGCCGTTAATGAACTCAACCGGCAGCCGCAGAGCGGGAGTGAGAAAACGCGCCGCCGGCCCGATCACCTCCGTGGAAATGGCCACTTGGTCATAGGTTTCCGGATTCATGAAGTGGCACTGATCGCCGTCGGCGTACAGAAACTCCATGGGTTGCCTTTCCACCGGCAGTTCTTCCAGTTTCAAGTCCGAACGGAAACTGTGTTCCCAGAGGGTTCCCGTGGATACGTTCTTGAGGCGGGCATGGGTTGTCCCGCCCATCTTGCCTTGTCCGGGATGATACTCCGCGGAGATAACCCGGTAAACCTGCCCTTCGTAGCGAATGGCCATTCCGGCGCGCAGTTGAGATGCAATCACCATGGCTTGCTCCCGGCGGCGGCGGGCCGCGTAGACAGGATACTACAGTCCAAGCCGCCGATGGCCGGAGGGCAAGCAGGCTGGCGGGGTTTATGTTCCCTGGGCGGCGGCTTCCTGCCGGCTGCCGGACTCCTGGCTGCCGCCATGGCGGAGGCCCGCCACGAACCACACCAGGGCGAGCGCGCCGAGCGCGAACACCGTATCGCCGGGCACCCGCAGCCAGCGCAGGGTTTGCATCAGGTAGGTTCCCAGAAACTCGGTGCTGCGCGCGTACCAGTAGCCCTGGTCTACGGAGGCCCAGGTTTGCAGCAACCCCACCGGCAGCAGGCTCCCCACGCACATCGTGAACAACCCAATGTTCATCGCCCAGAAAGCGAACTTCAAACGCCGCTCGTTCCATTCCGCGCCCGGCGCCAGAGCCCGGAGGCAAACCAGCGTCAGGCCGATGCCCCGCATTCCGTAAACGCCGCACAGCGCGGCGTGGCCGTGGACCGGCGTGGTGTTCAGCCCCTGCATGAAGTAGAGGGCGATCGGAGGATTGATCATGAAGCCGAACAAGCCCGCCCCCAACATATTCCAAAAAGCCACCGCCACGAAGAAGTAGATGGGCCACTTGTAGCGGCCCGCCCAGGCGGTGAGCCGCCCCCGCCTCAAGTCGTCCAGGGCCGAATACGCCACCAGCACCAGCGGCACCACTTCCAGGGCGCTGAATACCGAGCCCCCGGCCAGAGCCACAGTGGGCGTCCCGGCGAAATAGAGGTGATGGCAGGTGCCGATAATGCCGCCCGCAAGGTAGATGGTCGCCGATAGCAAGGCCGCCTTGGCCGCCAGCGCGGGCCGTATCAGATTCAGGCGCGTAAAAAAGAAGGCGATCACCGTGGTGGCGAAGACTTCAAAGAATCCCTCCACCCACAGATGAACCACCCACCAGCGCCAGTATTCCACGATCGACAAATGCGTGTGCTGGCCCCAGGTGAGACCCGCTCCGTAGAACAAGCCGATGGCCGCCGACGACATCAGAAACAGCCACAACAAGTGGCGTTGCTCGCCCGCATTCTTGAGTGCCGGCCGAATGGCGCGGATTACCAGCAGCAGCCAGATCAGCAGTCCCACAAACAGCAGCAACTGCCAGCCGCGGCCGAGGTCCACGTACTCATATCCCTGGTGGCCCCAAAGAAAGGAAGCCGCGTCGGAGAGTTTGTTCTGCACGCTCATCCACTCGCCGG
>CAYSBM010000288.1:0-249 GCA_964429095.1 uncultured Solibacteraceae bacterium
CTGGCACAGAAATCCCCGGTCAGGTCAATAACTACTACAAGAGCACAGTAAGTCTGTTCTCCGGCGTAAGAATGATCTCTGTTCTAAACCTGAGATGGGCTCGTGTGTCAATCTGCTGAGTCTCGTGAGGGAGTTCCTGTTCCCCTATTGTCGCGGACGATCCTCCATGAAGCGTTCCTGCCAACGCTATTGAACGCAGTCGCAACACACCCTCCGTGAGTGTGAGTGTAAAATGGACTCGACCATTTT
>CAYSBM010000288.1:259-4920 GCA_964429095.1 uncultured Solibacteraceae bacterium
AACGTTCCCCATCCCGTTGCTGACGACCAGAACGACTGGAGCTTCGGCGATTCTAGACGCGGCATAACAACTAAGCTCCTCTCGCCCCCGTGATACAGGAACCCGCTGAGCGCCGGGATCGCCGACCAAGAAGCCATTGCACGCGCGTAGTGATGACCGCATTCAGCCTCGTCCCATGGGTTTCGCCTCTCACCGTCATAGCGGCTGCGGATGTTCTGAATACACTCGATACCCTGCCGTGTCATGCCGGCATAAATCATGAGCACTGCTGCCTGGTATTCGAATCCTGTCATGATCTCGGCAAAGTAGGGGAATGGTATCTTCGGACGTTCGCCGTGTCCGTAGTCACAGATTACGAGGGCCGCCTCGTCATTCAACGCGAATACACGTTGAACCGAGTCATGTTCGAACAGTTGCTTCTTGTAGTTATACCTGTAAATGGATTCGAGAGCCTTTCGGATGTTCTCCGGTTTCAGAAGGGGCCCGAGCCCAGCCACGTTAGCGAGATATTGGCCTACCAACTGGTCCACTAAGCAGCCATCGCCAAGCTGGAAGTCTGGCTTGTCTGACCGCTCGGAGCCGAAGCCGCCAACAGTCACTTTAGCTATCTCCTGCGACTGGATGCTGCGGATCTTCTGCACGTAGTACTCGCCGTTGAATAGGTTCTCGTCGATCCACCGGCTCCCGCGCGAGAACAGGTCTCGGTATTGCTCGGCAGCCTCGGTGTCGCCCAGCGTCTTGGCCATTTCAGCGGCTGCTCGCAGCGCCCCTAAGTACCAGATGCCGCACTGCGGATTCGGGCCGTAAAACTCGACATCATACGTGCTGTGCTGAACTCCCTCCATGACGCCGTCGCGATCCGCGTCCCAGCTACCCTGCGTCCACGCGAACGAGAGTCCGAGCTTCACTTTCGGCCACAAGGACCGGAGCCATTGGACATCACCCGACAACGTCCAATCGAGATAGGCCTTCAAGATCTGGCCCATCTGGCCGTCGGCCGCCGCGAAGTAGTAACGTTCCTTCCCATCCGGTAACAAATGCCGGTGCCGCATCGCACCTTGTTCATCCTGCGAAAAGCCGAAGGCAGCGCTACGCAAGGAACGGGCAATACTGGGGAAAAGAAACTGCGTGGCGGTCTCGTAGTTCCACACATGAGTGCAACTGCCGAAACAACAGCCTCGGTTGTCATTACAACCTTCAAACCCGTGGAACTCACCGTCGGCCGTGCGAAAGCAAGTCTGCGTGACAAGCGTCGAAAGGTTTGACACCGCAGCGTCTTTAACAGGTGCCGGTAAAGTACTCTCGCGCACGGCGGTGACAAAACTACGAGTCCGCTCTTCCAGCGAGCGTAGCTTCCCCGCGGCATACTCCGCTGCCTGCCAGGCGTCAACGAAGCGCTGGCAATAGTAGTTACCGATGATAGTCTTTTCGTATCCTTTCGGCGCATCCCAGCCACACCACTCCGGAGTCCGGTTGGGGAAATGCCAAGCCAATAGAAAAGAGTACTCCTTCTCCTGGGCCGGAGCGATATCACGTTTCAGGCAAAGAGATCCTACCGGTTGAAGCAGCGCGGCTTCCGGCCCAAGTTCGCCGTCACTGCGAAAGTCATCCCAAAACAACATGGGGCTTGCCCACCATCGGGCTTTCGGCCACCCCCGCAAGTACGTCACTTTGCCATCTGATGCGGGAAGAAGTGACAAGACGAAGGACCCGGCCGCCGGGTCTCCTTCCGGAAGTCCTGGGTTCTTCATCAAGAACCCTTCTAGGACAGGTTCCTTCCGATACTCGTTAAACCGCTGCTCACTGACGGAGCGATTGCCACTGCGGTACTCCAGGCCCACCGGGTTGTCGATCGAGAAGGCGATCGAGGCAGTAACACGCTGGTCGGTCCTATTCTTGACGCGATATCGCAGTACGGCTACAGGGAGACCGGAATCTTCGGCGTCCAGGGGAATGAATGGGCTGACGGCCGCCAGACAAACTTCCACCGGCAGCCGGGAATCGTAAAAGCGCACATTCGCGATCGGGAACTCGCCTGTAAATTCGGCCCCCTGTAAACGCGAAAGGCCGGGAGCGTTACTCGGACCCAACCCGGCCGCGCCTTGGTATGGCGGATTCAGCCGCGACTCCAAGACGTGGCAGATCGGCTTGCGTCGCCCGCTCTGAATCCAGATAGCCGCAAATGCGTACTTGGGTGATCTTCCTTTCCCTGGCCGGTTAAAGATTTCCCAATCCTGCAACTGACCACGTCCGCCCAAGCTGATACTGCCAGTGCCAATTCCTCCGAGCGGAAAGGCGACCAGCGCGAGTTGCCGTCCAGTGAAGCTTCGAGGGTATTGTGTGATGCGCTCAGGACCGTGTAGCGGCCGCCGGCCAGGTTTCGATGGTTCTTCGGACGCAACGGGCTCACTGCTGATGTCTTGCGGAGCAAGGCTGGCGACCAAACCCATTTGCTTCAAGAATGAGCGACGTCCTGCCCGATGATTATCATTCATTTCTTCCTCCCTCCCGGGTGCCAGAGAACGCGCCCCAAGGACCTGCCGCTGAGTATTCTTTGCTTACGGCAGCAGCAAGGAGACGGCAAGATCGCGGATGATGTTCGGGCCTTCGCTTTTCGTGGCTTCGTAATTGAGCAGATGCATCGCTGACCTGACCGGTATCTTGTCCCAGTCCGATTGAGAGTATAGCTCCCTGTGCAGTCCGGGCGTCAAGGTCTGAGCCTGCCTTGGCTGACGGCTCCCGGCGGCGGGGTGATAATCGCTATCACCTGAGTGGAGGATAGGGCTCTCCAGGGATGGACCCCGAGCGCCGGCTCAGGGGCCGGAATGGCTGGGACGGCGAGGCCGCCGGTAGAACGTCTGCCCGGCGATCCCCGCTTCCCGGCACGCCACCGGCGCCGTTCTGCCTTGGCTCACCAGTACTTCAATCTGCCGCAACTTCCCTACGATGTGCTCCGGCTGACCTGACCCCCCTCCTCCGTCCAAACCGGAATACGATTTGAGACACAGGAAGGGAGAAGAAGGCATGAGCAGAAGCCGGCACACGGAGGCGCAGATCATCGATGCGCTGAAGCGGGTCGAGGCCGGGCAGAAGGCCGAAGAGGTCGCCCGGCAGTGCGGCGTGAGCAAGCACACGATCTACGCCTGGAAGGCGAAGTACGGCGGCATGGACGTCAGCGAGGCGCAGGAGGTCAAGCAACTGCGCGACGAAAACGCGCGGCTGAAGCGCCTGGTTGCAGAGTTGACGCTGGACAAGGACGCGCTGCAGTCGGTGATCCGAAAAAACTCCCTGGGCTCGTAGAGCGACGGGCGGAAGTGCAGCGGCTGGTGGATGACTACTCCGTCAGCCAGCGGCATGCCTGCGAGCTGATGAAGATTCCGCGATCGACGCATCGATACCAGAGCCGCAGAAACGACGCGTTACTTACGGAGCGTCTGACGGCGCTCGCGCACGAGCGGCCGCGGTTCGGGTATCGACGGCTGCACGTGTTGCTGCGGCGCGAGGGCTGGGCAGTAAATCACAAGCGTGTGCATCGCGTGTACCGCGCCGCGGGGCTGACCGTGAAGCGCCTGCGCAGAAGGCGGCTGACGAGGTCGGCGGCACCGCGCACAGTGCTGAGCGCGCCGAATCAGGAGTGGGCCATTGACTTCGCGAGCGATGTTACAAGCGCACAGCAGCGCATAAGAATCTTTAGCGTGGTGGACGCTTACACGCGCGAATGCCTGGCGCTCGAGGTTGACACGAGTTTCCCGAGCCGCCGAGTGACGCGCGTGCTGGATAACCTGATCGCGATGCGCGGCCGGCCGGCGGGGCTGCGATCCGATAACGGGCCGGAGCTGTGCAGTCGCCACTACCTCGCATGGTGCCTGGAGCGGCACGTGCAACCGATCCACATACAGCCGGGGCGGCCGATGCAGAACGGGCACGTGGAGAGCTTCAACGGACGGCTGCGGGACGAGTGCCTGAACACGAGCTGGTTCTGGAACCTGTGGGATGCGCGGCGAAAGATCGCGGCCTGGCGCGAGGAGTACAACCGGCGGCGCCCGCACTCGGCGTTGGGCTACATGACGCCGGAGGAGTTTCGGCGGAGCTTGGCGGGGGCCATTCCTTCGCCGTCTCCAGCATGGGATGGCGCGGACGAAATCGCGCGTCAAGGCCAGGCCCTTCGGGCGCCTGCGGCGGCCCTGACTCGCGACCCCGTCCGCGCAAACGGGACTGACAAGACGGCGAAGGAATGGTGCGAAGTTGTATAACTTAGTGGACGGAAAAAGGGGTCAGGTCAGACGGAGGCGGTGACATGTTCACGAATTTGGATTCATGAAAACGGAAAAGAGCTATCGGGGCCCTGCTCCGGCGCGAGGGCCGGGATTCTTCCCCCCTGACTACCTGGCGTCGGCAGCGCCAACAGGGCGAACTTGCAGCCCTGAGTCCGAAGTAGCGTGATCGCAAGTCCACTGCCCCCCAGTGCTGTCCAAACTAGCTGGCGGCCGGCATTGGACGCGCTGAGAACAAAGTGTGTCGGCAGCTAGATTCTCCCTTCCGTCGAACCAGGTTCCCTCGTGTTGAGTGATATGCTGTCCAACTCATCCCAACTCCAGCGTCAACTGCTCGGCCGGCAGCAACCCTGGCGTGGGTTCAAACGGCTGGTCCAGCCAGGCCAT
>CAYSBM010000289.1:0-4858 GCA_964429095.1 uncultured Solibacteraceae bacterium
GCCTGTTCTGGGTACTAGGCATCGATCTGGCGCACATGGGACCGCGCTACGGGGACCAATTCACGATAGAGGCCGGTAGCCCAAGAGCGAGAGAAGTACAGGCGCGGGATCACGCACGGCTGGAAAGGGTCTGCGCCGGCGACGCCGAGGGGTTCTGGGCTATGGTGTGTGAAGCCGGAGATGATCTGAAATGGTGCGGCGCTTCACCGCTTTACACGTTTCTGAAAGCAGTACCCAACGTGCGCGCCTCGATTGCGGCTTACCAGCAATGGAATATTGACCCAAACAGCCTGGTGAGCTGCGCGGCCCTGCATTTTCACGCCGCCCGCTGAGGCGAAACTCGAAGGAGAATTTCGTCGGCGCCGCGGCACTGTTTCGTTTGAGTCTGTTCGAGCGGCTAAGATTGTTCTCCCAGCGGGATGCGCGGTGCCGCGTCCTTTTTGTTTGCTTGGGCAATGCGTGCCGCAGCCCGATGGCCGAGGCGTTCGCCCACGCTTATGGGTCCGACATCGTGGCTGCGAGCAGCGCCGGGCTGCTGCCGTCAAGAGATATCTCGAAATACACCCGCATGGCGATGCAGGAGAGGAATATTCCGCTCGGGCGCCGCAAACCGCGGCTGCTGAGCAGCTACCGCTTGGCAGAGTTCGATCTGGTGGTGAACATGACCGGACAGCCGGTTCAGTTCCCGGGCGCGGGAGCTGTGATCGACTGGGATGTGCCTGACCCGGCTGGAAATAAACTGCCCGCCCACCGCGCCGTGCGCGATCTGATTGAGAGCCGGGTGCGGAACCTGGTGGCCCGTCTGCGGTTCGGGGGCCGGCCGGCTCACACGCGGGACAAGGGTGCCTCTTGCAGGCAAGCCCGCGCCTTGGTAAGGCTGGTTCTGCTGGCTGTGCTGGCGTCGGCGACGGCATCTTGCACGCCTTTGTATGGAGAGCCAGCCCCAACTCAGGGCACACGCGCAGCGCCGGACCTGATTGCTTTGGGTGTGCCGGCTGACAGCTTTTGGATTGGGTGGCAGATCGATCCGCTGCCCGGCGGAGACTTTCTCTACCGTTACAACTTCGGCGGTCAGGGGCTGGCCGCCGCCTGGGTGCTGGATCTGGAAACTGAAATTCTGGTGGCTATGGACACCTTGCATCCGCCGTTGGGCCGCCGGCGGACCACAGTCAGTTTTGTTTGGCCTGCCGCGCCCGTCTGGGGCAACTTCGGGCTATCCACTAGCAACGGCGTGCTAATCCATAACGCCGGATGGTTCAATCCGGACTCGGAGCAAATGCAAGATTTTATCGCCCGGCCCGGGCTGCCCGAATCGGAAACCACGCCCGTTTCCGAGCCTGCGCCGTGGGCGGTGTTGCTGGCGTTTCTCTCAGGCGGCTACTTCAGGCTACGCCATCAGTCCGGCACCGCAGCCATCCAGTAGCCCGGCCTGGTTCTGGCCTTCGCCTGAGGATCGCTGGTGACAACCACACGGATTTCATGGAATCCGCCCTCGAGTTTATTGTTGGGGCTATAGCTAATGATGTACTGGGAGTGCAACTCACTACCGATTTTGGTTAACGCCTCTTCCAGGCCGCGCTGGGAACTGAAGGCGTATTCTTTTCCGCCTGTATAGCGCGTGAGCACCTCCGCAGGGTTGGACACGAAGATGCCCTTCACCTGCTTAAAGATTTCGACGAACATGGGGATGTAGTTCCCATACATTCCGGCGCCCCCGGCGGCGGCGACGGTGGTGGGGGTGACGGCCGCGCCGGGAGGAAGCGTGCGGGCGGTGGTAGGAATAGGGTCGGGTCTCGGCGGCTGCGCCTTGCCAAGCAAAGTGGTCACCAGGCGATTAATGTTCACCGTGTAGGCCTGGATGTTGTGGATTTGCGCCTCGGTCATCACCTCGCGAATATGCCCCGTGCTGCCCCCGTCACGCGTCTCGGCTATCAGGAGCAGAACACGGCGGCGGTCGGCGGGACGGCGGCGCAACAATCGCACGCTCTCGCCTATAGCGTCCACAACGGCGCTTGTCGTACTGCCGGCATTGATTTTCTTGATGGCTTCGGTGACCTTCTTGCCGTCATTGGTGAAGTCCTGCATCAGGCGGAGGCGGTGATCGAAGGCCAGCACGGCCACCTCGCCCTGCTCGCCCGCGATCAGGCCTTCAATCAAGGGACCGATGGTCTTAATCTTGTCCAGAACCGGCTCCGCGCCGGCGTTGGCCTGAATGGCCACCACCAGCGAGATAGGGATATAGGTGGTCTCAACTTTAATGTCTTGCAGCGAGTTGTTGTCATACAAGCGAAACTCGTGAGGCTGCAAGCCATTGATGAAATTCCCCTGCCGGTCGGTGACCACGGTCGGCGCGACCACTACGTTTACGGTGGTCTTGAATCCCGTGGTGGGCTGGCTGTCTTGGGCCAGCAGGGCCGCTCCCGCCAATCCGATACAGATCAATCGCTTCATGGCCTTTAATAAGGTGGACGGTCATGCCCGGCTTCGCGTTTCCCGCCTTAGCCGTGGCCGGTGTTGCCCCCCAGCAAGTCCAGTATGTGGGGCACTAGTCCCACAATAGCATCTAACGACTCGATCGCACCCCGTGGCGAACCAGGCAGGTTCACGATGAGCACCTTGCCGGCCAGGCCTGCCACGGCGCGGCTCAAGGCCGCCATAGGCGTGCTGCGTGCGCCTTCGGCGCGCATGCGCTCGGCCAAGCCGGGAATTTCGCGATCCAACACGTCTCGAGTGGCTTCCGGAGTTACGTCGCGCGGTGTGATTCCCGTGCCGCCGGTGGTAAAAATCACGGATACGTCTCCAAAAACGGCCAGTGTATGCAAGCGGGCGGAAATCTGGGCCTGCTCGTCCGGCAGCGCTTCAGCGACCACCACCTGCCAGCCCAACTGTTCCAGACGGCGCACCACAGCCGGACCGCTGGCGTCGGCACACACCGAGTCGCTGATGGTAAGCACTGCGGCGCGAATCATAACTGTTTCCTTTCCCGGCGTCGCCGGTAATCTCCGCTCTTGCCGCCAGTCTTTTCCAGCAGCGCAATTTCTCGAATTTCGATGCCCTTGTCCAGGGCCTTGGTCATGTCGTAAACCGTCAGCGCGGCTATGGCCGCTGCGGTGAGAGCTTCCATTTCCACACCCGTCTGCGCGTCTGCGCGAACGCTGGCGGTGATTTCGACGCCTCGGGCGCGAACTTTAGTCTGGACGTCGATATGCGCAAGGGGGATAGGATGGCACAGCGGAATCAATTCCCAGGTTCTCTTGGCGGCCAAGATGCCCGCGGTGCGCGCAATCTCGAGCGGATCGCCTTTGGGATTTTCCCTCATCTTATGCAGGACGGCTGGTTTCATAGCGACCAGCGCGCGCGCCCGGGCCGTCCGCTGAGTCACAGGCTTGGAGGCGACGTCCGCCATGCGGGGGCTGCCTGCCCGATTGTAGTGGGAAAGAACCGCTCTTTTCATTTGAGCATCACCTGGATCCAGTCACCTTTCTGCCAGCTTTCCCGAGAAGCTTCAGCCACGAGGTAGGCATTGGCCCGCACCATTGCCGGCACGTCGCTTGACCCGCGCCAATCGATGGGCATGAGGCTGCCATCTTCGCCCAAATGGGCGGGCAGAAAACGCGTGAGGCCGGGCTTATGGCGGAAGGGCGCCGCCAAACGAGCCCAACTCATTACCAGCGGCGCCTGGCATTGTCCGGCGCGCAGCTCTACGGCGGCGCGCGCGCACACTTCGAACGTCACCATGGTGGAGGCCGGGTTGCCAGGCAGCCCGAAGAAAAAAGTATCCTGCGCACGCCCGAACACCAGGGGCTGGCCGGGCTGGACTAGCACGCGGTCGAAGAAAAACTCAGCGTCCAGGCTTGCGAGAGCGCTCTCCACCACGTCGTACTTGCCGGCCGAGACGCCGCCGCTTACCAGCAGCAGGTCAGCCTGGAGTCCCTGCCGGAGTGCTTCGCGCGCGGCCTCGTGCGTATCGCGCGCCGCTGGTAGGACCACCGGCACTGCACCGGCGCGGCGCACCTGTGCCTCGAGCGAATAGACATTGGAGTTGCGGACCTGCGAGGGCAACGGCACAGCTTCGACGGGCACGAGCTCGTCTCCGGTCGCCAAAATCGATACTTGCGGGCGGGCGTAAACCAGCGGGCGCGCCACTCCGGCGGCGGCCGCCATGGCGATTCCCGCGTAATCCAGGCGCGTTCCGGCGGCTATCAACACGCTTCCCTGGCGCGCTTCCGCGGCGCGCGGGTTAATATGTTCGCCCGGAGGCGATGGCCTGTCAATGCGGACAAGTACGCCATCCAGGTGCGTGTGCTCGAGCATGACGACCGTATCAGCGCCCTCCGGCACTGGCGCTCCGGTCATGATCTGGACGGCCTGACCGGCGGCGACTCGTCCCGGAAAGGGGCCTCCGGCCCGCGCCTCCCCAATTACGGTGAGCGTGGCTGGCAAGTCTGCGGCCCGGACTGCGAAGCCATCGCGCACGGAGCGGGCCACGGGAGGCAGGTCGCGGTCGGCCATAATATTGCACGCCAGAACGCGGTTTGCGGCCTGTTCGAGCGGCACTGTTTCCACCACCGGCAGGCGCCGGCGTTCGAGAATGCGCTCAATGACGCAACGCCGCGCCTCGCAAAAGGCCAAAGGGGTCACCTCGCACATTCTAACAGGGCCGGCCGTAACCCGAGCAGCGCAGCCTGGCCAGGACAGATAAGATATTCATTTATGAACCGCCTCTTGCTCTTGTTGGCGTGTGGGTTGCTGGCAAACGGCGCTGCGGAGGCCACAGTGACCAAGGCGTTCCCATTCGACTACGATCTACACGATTACCCTAACGGCCTGCGCTTGATAACCATCCCTACCGGCTTTC
>CAYSBM010000290.1:0-977 GCA_964429095.1 uncultured Solibacteraceae bacterium
GCAGTTCGGACCCGTGCTGCTATTCGGCATGGGAGGCCAGTTGGTAGGTCTTCAAAGACCGTGCCCTGGGCCTGCCGCCTCTCACCACCACGCTGGCGCGCCGCATGATGGAACGAACCAAGATCTACACGGCCCTCAAAGGCGTCCGCGGCCGCAAACCGGTGGACCTGGCCAGGCTGGAACAAATCATGGTCCGGTTCAGTCAACTAGTGGCCGAACAGCGCTGGATCAAGGAAATCGACATCAATCCCATGCTCGCTGGTCCGGACAATATTATCGCTCTGGACGCGCGGGTGGTGGTGTTTGACAAGGATGTTGTCGAATCCGATCTTCCCAAACTCGCCATTCAGCCTTATCCACGCAAGTACGTCCAACCCTGGAAGGCGCGCAACGGCGAAACCCTGTTGCTGCGCCCCATTCGTCCGGAAGACGAACCCCTGCTGGTGGAATTCCACCACTCACTCTCGGAACGCACAGTGTACTTGCGCTATCTACAGGTTCTCAGTCTGGACCGCCGGGTGGCCCACGAGCGGCTGACCCGTATTTGCTTCATTGATTACGACCGCGAGATGGCCTTGGTGGCGGAACGCACCGATCCTGTAACCAAGAAGAAGGAGATTCTCGGAGTCGGCCGTTTGCAGAAGCTGTCCGGAACCGACCAGGGCGAGTTCTCGGTGGTGGTGACCGATAAGTGGCAAGGCTCCGGTCTGGGCACTGAACTGCTTTGCCGGATTCTGGCGGTAGCCCGCGAGGAAAAGCTGAAGCAGGTTACAGCTTACATCCACGTGGAAAATTCCGTGATGCAGCACATCTGTCAGAAGCTCGGGTTCCAAATCGAGCGCAGTGCGGATGACAAGATTTTGAAGGCTGTCATCAACGTATAGAACGGAGGGAGGGCACAGCGCGCCCGGATGTGTCTTGCACGCCAAAGCCGCCGTGGCGCGCTGTGCTTCCCGCTGCCGGCGGCAATTGCCGGG
>CAYSBM010000290.1:987-1276 GCA_964429095.1 uncultured Solibacteraceae bacterium
CTTTGGCCTCCATCATTGCATCTGATGTAAGTAACGGGGAAGCAGCTCGTTCATTGATTCCCTTACAAGGCTAGGAGCAGGTCACATTGATCCGGAAAACGTCGGCTATGCATGCGATTCTCCTTCTAGGAGGAATCCTGGTGGCCTTGCGTATGGCCCCTGGGGCGGAACAGGTCCGTCAAAAGCCGCCGTTGCAGGTTGCCCCGTCGGTGGATTTTGACCGTTATGTAGGTAAATGGTATGAGATTGCGCGATTGCCCAACCGGTTTCAACGGGCCTGCGCCAGCGC
>CAYSBM010000290.1:1286-4839 GCA_964429095.1 uncultured Solibacteraceae bacterium
GTCACGGCTGCCTACACCCTGCGTCCGGACGGGAAACTGAACGTCGTGAACACCTGCCGCAAGAGCGATGGGGCTTGGAAATCAGCCAAAGGCACAGCGCGGCCGGCGGGTGGAGGGCAGCCCGGCGCTAAACTGAAAGTCACCTTTTTCTGGCCATTTAGTGGCGACTATTGGATTGTGGATCTGGATCCGCAATATCGCTGGGCGCTGGTCGGAGAGCCTTCGCGCCGATACCTCTGGATCCTTAGCCGGACACCGGAACTGGACAAGCGCACTTACAATGAACTTGTCAACCGGGCCGCCGGCCAGGGTTTTGATACTGGGCGTTTGATTCAAACCGTGCACACCCGCTAGTTCTGAGGCCTCAAGACACAGCCTGCGAGTAAAAATAATTGGGATGATCTACTTTCCTTTGGCCGCCTACTGGTGGGTCTATCTGGCCTTCACCGGGTTCGTACTGGTCCTGCTGGCCCTGGATCTGGGCGTGTTCCACCGTAAGGCCCATGTGGTTTCTTTCCGGGAGGCCGGGCTCTGGAGCGCAATCTGGGTGGCGCTTGCACTGGCTTTCAATTTGCTGTTTTACTATTACGCTTTGTGGAAGTTCTCAGGCGATGCGCGCCTGGCCTCCAGCCCCGGTTTCGATCCGGCCGCCGCGGCGCGGCAGGTAGGGCTCGAATTCTTGACCGGCTATGTGGTCGAGAAAACCCTTTCGCTGGACAACATTTTTGTCTTTGTGGTGGTATTCTCCTTTTTCGGCATTCCGGCCATCTACCAGCACCGCGTGCTCTTTTACGGCATTTTGGGCGCGCTGGTCTTCCGCGCCGTTTTCATCACGATCGGCGCCGCGCTGCTGGAATACCACTGGGTGGTTTGGCTGTTCGGCGCATTCCTCATCCTGACCGGGATCAAGATGTTGTTCATTCCGAACCGGCGGATCGATCCCGGACACAACCCGGTGATCCGGCTGTTCCGGCGTCTGGTGCCGGTGACCGACGAGTTGCACGGCCAGCGCTTTTTTGTCCGCCTGCGCGGCTCGCTGCACGCCACTCCGCTCATGCTGGCCCTGTTGTTTGTCGAATTGAGCGACATCTTATTCGCCATTGACAGTGTCCCGGCCATCTTTGCCCTGACGCGCGAACCCCTGATCGTTTTTACCTCCAACGTCTTTGCCATACTGGGCCTACGCGCTATGTACTTTCTGCTAGCCGGCGCCGTCAAACGTTTCGCCCTGCTCAACTATGGACTGGCGCTCGTGCTGGTATTTGTGGGACTAAAGATGGTGTGGTTGAACGATCTGGCCGGTGGAAAATTCCCGATCGGCTGGTCGCTTGGAATCATCGGCGGAGTGATCGGCGTATCCATTATGCTCTCGCTCGTGCGGACCCGGAGCCGCTCCGGCTCCGGCCCCGGAAAGGAGGCGGAGAACAAACATGAAGTGGTCTTGGAAAATCGGCGCACCGGCAGGCATTGATCTGCGGATCCACGTTACGTTTCTGCTGCTGCTCGGCTGGGTGGCCATAGGGCACTGGGTGGCGGGTAAGAGTCTCGCCGCCGCCGCCAGCGGCGTGCTCTTTGTCCTGGCATTATTTGCCTGTGTAGTGCTTCACGAACTCGGCCACGCGCTGGCAGCCCGCCATTATGGAATCCCCACTCGGGACATCACACGGTTGCCCATTGGCGGCGTGGCGCGGCTGGAAAAGATGCCCGACCAACCTCGTCAGGAATTCTGGGTTGCTCTGGCGGGCCCAGCCGTCAACGTCGCCATCGCCGCCTCGCTTGCCGCGTGGTTGACCGTGAGCCGGGGATGGACGCCGTTAAGCGAGCTGAGTATCGCTTCCGGCAGCCCGGCCGCACGTCTGCTGGTAGCCAATGTGTCCCTGGTCCTGTTCAATCTGATTCCAGCCTTCCCCATGGACGGGGGGCGCATCTTGAGAGCGTTGCTCGCCGGCCGCATGGAGTACGTCAAGGCCACGCAGGTGGCTGCCGGAGTGGGACAGGCGGTGGCCTTCGGCTTCGGTTTTATCGGCCTGTTCACTAACCCATTACTCGTGTTCATCGCCTTGTTCGTCTGGATCGGGGCTTCGCAGGAAGCCAGCGCCACGCAAATGAAAGCCGCCCTGGCCGGAACGCCCATCCAGGCGGCCATGCTGACCGATTTCCACCATCTGCGTCCTGACAACAAGCTGGCCGATGCGGTGCAATTGATCCTGCGCGGCACCCAAACCGACTTCCCCGTGGTAGACCGCGAAAAAGTGGTGGGAATCCTGACCCGGGCCGATCTGCTGGCTGCCCTGGCCGAACATGGTGAAGACTACCCGGTGGCTTCCGCCATGCGCCGTGAATTTGAGACCGCCGACCATGCAGAAATGCTGGAAGTGGCCTTTCAGCGCTTGCAACAGTGTGATTGCCACACCATGCCGGTTGTGCGGGACGGTTTGCTCGCGGGCCTTCTGACTATGGACAACGTTGGGGAATACTTGTTGATCCAGGCAGCCAGGAAGAAAAGCGGCGCCCGGCCGGGGGCCTTCTTGCAGCGCGGCCCGGCCGCTGCCTGACCGGCGTCTCCAATCTCAATCCAGTACGCGAAACAGATTACTGTAGTCGTCGGTCCAAACTTTCACACCCGGCGGGATGGGGGGGCGTGAACCCACCGCATGAAAGGTGGGCTGATCGAAGAATCCTTTACTCATGCTGACCAGCACCCAGGTGGTGCGGTAGCAACCGGAGTCTTCATCTTCCTCGGTTTCTAGAACGATGGCGTCTTTGCCAAAGGATTGCGCTGCCAGTTGGACCACAGGCACGAGGTTGAGATAGCGGTTGGAGACATGCACGCACAGCACCCCGCCCGGTTTGATGTGGCGGATATAAGTGGCGAAAGCTTCGCGCGTCAGCAAGTGCACGGGTATGGAGTCGCTGGAGAAAGCGTCCACGGCCAAGAGATCGAATCCCTGATTGGGTTCCCGTTCCAGCGACAGCCGTCCGTCGCCAAGCACCACTTCGACGGGCGCCGGCGAATCCCGCAAGAGCGTGAATTCCTTATAGGCCAGTTCCTTCACCAGCGGATTCAGCTCATAGAAGCGATACCGGTCTCCGGGCCGGGCATATACGCTGAGCACACCCGCTCCCAGCCCGATCACACCCACCTTTTGAGGACCTTCGCGGTGGCTGGCCATTAAGCCGCGTACAACCCCGGAGACCTCGCAATAATAGCCGGTGGGCTTGCGCCGCTTCTTCGGGTGCACCCACTGCTCGCCATGGTTGATCACCCCGTGCGTCAGTTTGCGCTGGCCATCCTCCTCGGCGGCTGTGCCGTAATCGCTCACCCTCAGCGTGCCGTAAAAGTTTCGCGCCACCACACGGTAGCCGTTGACACTCTCCTGTATTTCCCGCGACAGCACACAGCACAGCCCCAGCGCCATCGCTACCAAGCCCCACCACAGCGGCTGGCGGTAGCCGCGGTAAAACCGGCTGACCGGATCCCGGTGCAGCACCAGCAGGGCCAGCACTGCCGCCGCCGCTATGCTGATCGGCAGTTCGAAGGGCCCTTTGAATA
>CAYSBM010000291.1:0-4823 GCA_964429095.1 uncultured Solibacteraceae bacterium
CGGCGAGGCGCCCGTGAACGTCATGATGGCCTGGTCGTCGTCGGCCGCCAGGATGAAGTAGTTTGCGCGTTCACCCCATCGGCGGATCAGAGTCAACTGCATCCGGTTCAGATCCTGGGCCTCGTCGGCGAAAATCACCGCCGGGCGTTTGGGTGCGAACGGTATATCCCGCAGTGAGACTTCAATCAGATCGCAGAAGTCCAGCAGGCCGTGCGCATCCTTGTACTGGTTCCATCTCGCTGAAAACTCCCGGACGTTCGCCGGCCACCACTCCGGCGGGATCATCATTCCGCGGTAACGGTTCAACTGCTGGAGCCAGACATCACCCTCCCTCTCCTGACCGTCATCGCCCTCGACGGCGTCCTCACCATCGAGCCGGCCGTGCTTCTTGACTGGCGTGATTTGAAGGTGCGCGTTCTCGCGATTCCATTCTTCGACGTTGGCCTCCGCGATCTCGGGCGCCCCGAGCGCGCGGTAGCAGTGCGAGTGCAACGTGCCGATGCGATCCGGACTGATCGGCAGATCTCGCCCGGCGAGTTCCGCCGCTGCCGTCCGTGAGAAGCTCGTGACCAACACAGAGTCCGGTCCGAAGCGCTCGACCGCACGGCGGATCTGCCGCGTCAAGTTTGTGGTCTTGCCCGTCCCCGGTGGCCCAAAGATACGGTACTCTGCCGTGATGGTATGGTCCTGGGCGCCGATTCCATCGAGCGCGCCCGTCGCGGCCTCCTGCATCTCAATCGGAAGCGGCATTGCTGGGCTCCTTGGGCGGGATCGCGTAATCGGCTGGATGGAACTCATCTGTGGGAAGCAGCCACCGGCCCTGCTCCCGGTTCTTTGAGGTGCGCACCCGAATGTTGGTGGCGCCGATCGCCGCCAGCATTGATGCGACTGCCTTGACGGACACGTTCTGAAGGAAAGTCTTGTTGATGAAGAGCTGGAGGTCGGCGGAATTGACCGCGATTTGGCCATTGATCACCATGGGCCGGCGAACCGCGTTCGAAGGCTGTCCCTCGATCGCCGGAATAAAGGCGACATCGGTCAAATACTGTTCCAGATACATGCGCGCCGCCCCTTCCTGTTGCGTTTCGGGACCGCCCTCCTCCTCGATCAGGGCGTCCAATATGCACTGGGCGAGCTGGTCCCACTGCTTGGGCTTGAGGCGTTTCGTCAGCTTGTTGGTCGCGGTGGCGATCGCCATGCGCAGGCTGTTCTGATCAAGCAGCCTGCCGACATTCGCAAGCTCGATCTTCGCGTTCTCCAGAACGAGCTGATACGTGGGTTCCTTGCCGGTGACCTTCACGATGCGCAGAATCCGGACCCCGAGGACATCCGAGATGTACTCGCACATCGCTGCCTTTCGAGCCATGGGGTCCATTGCCGGCGGCGCTTGTTCCGGCGGCTGGTTGCCGGGCGGCTGCGGCGGCGCCGGCTGAGGGTTGGCCGGGATCTCGGGCGGGGCCGCCGGCGCAGGTGCGGCGGCGGTGGTTGGAGGCGGCGGAAGGGCGCCATTCCCGTTGCTGTGCTCGGCCGCTTTCGCGAGCGTGCGCTCGAAGTAGTCCGCGCGCGTGCGCTGCTTCTGGCCGTGCATTCGCCGGTGCTGGATGATCAGATCGACGATCTGCTGCGCGCTCAACCCGGCGTCCATCCCGAAGTCAGCGAGGGCGAGATCGTACCCGCTCTGGCTCTGGTCTTTAAGGTCATGGCGCTGCCGGAACCAAGTGTTCCGGAACCGCATGTCTACATCGGTCCAGCGCTTGATCAGCTCCTCTGGAAACTCCGCCTTCAGATTGATGACGATCGATGAATCTGCAGCCTGCGCCGCCGGCGCGGCGGCCTTCTGCTCATTGGTTCCTTGTTTCGGTATGCCGAGCTGATCGAGGTAATCCTCCAGGTCCGAGAGGTTGTAGCGGCGGCCTGTGACCTGATGGACTGTCACCGGCTTGGGCTGGGCGGGATCTTTATGATTGAGCGTTCCCGGAACACGGAGAACCCGGGCGAGATCGGCCAGGCGGTCGAAGGCCCAGCCCCGGTTGGCGGCATTGAAGCGCAAAAGAGTTTGCCAGCGCAGGACCACCGAAGCGGCCCAGTTGCGTTCCTGGTCCGTGTCGAATAGATACGGCTCCTTCAGCAGCCACCATGCGTGCGCCCCGTTTCCGGTGGCCACGACTATGCTGGGCGGCATCTCCGGCGGTAATACAGACAGCGCCTGCTCGATGCTGGGCGGTAGCGATTTCTTCGAGTGCGCATCGGAGAGCACGTCGAGATCCGCCCAAGCGGCAGTCAGGCCGGCGACCTGGTCTGCCGGACAACGCTGGGACGTGCCGAAATCCCGCCTGGCGAGACCAACTCCGACGTACACATCACGCCCGGCGAGCGCCTCCACCGCCGCGGCCGCAGCGGCAACTTCACGGAACCAGCGTGAGCACTTGTCAGGCAGCGTCCAGATGAGCACGTACAGCTCTTCCGGCTTGCCGGCGAACAGCTCGTTAAGGAACCATTGCGGGTTACCCTGCGCGGTCATCTTCGCCCTCCGAACCGAACAACGATGCCGTAGTTGCGCGATGCGAGCGCGTCTTGCGAGGCTGTGCGGGCGTCGATTCCGGCAGGGACGCTGGCGGTGTTTCGCGCGGCGCCTCGCGGAATGCCTCGACAGGTTGTGAGGCAAGCCACTTCTTCCAGCTCACGAAGGCCTCGCCGTTCCAGCATCCGAGGACGATGCCTTCCTCCATCGGCGCGTCCGGCGGGATGTCTTTGAGCGTGAGGGGCGCTTTGGGCGCGCCCGTCGTTGCTTCCGCTTTGCGGCGGCGGTACTCACGGAGGGCATCGAGGCTGTACGGCGCTGCGTTCATCGATACCCTCCCACGCCGCTGACGATCCGCAGCGCGTCCTCGACCGAGCGCGCCACGCCGGCCAGCGCTCCGGCGGCCGTCCACTGGCGCAGCCGCGCCTCCTGGAGCGGAGTGGGTGCGTCACCGCCTGGCCGTTTGACTTCGATTTCAAAGTGGCGGCCGTTCACGGCGCCGTACAGGGCCGGGGCGCCGGCGACCCCCCAGGCGCTGCCGTGCCGCTTGCGCACGACTACGCCGGGCATCGACCGCAACGCCCGGATGATCTCGCTCACCAATGACGACTCGCGGGCTGCGCGCTTCATTCATCCACCTCCAAGCCCAGTGCCCGCGCGATCGCCAGCGTGATCGCGCGCGGTTTGGATTCGTGACGCGCTTCGCCGCCGCAGCCGCGAATCCGGACCTGAACCGAGAAGGCGCCATCGGCGCCCGCGCCCATGCTGTAGTACTCCGGTTGCGCCTTCTCCAGAAGGCGGAACGCATCTTCGAGCCGCTCCAGCGGCTGGAAGCGCCAGCGCGGAATCCAGCTCCGGTTGCCGATCAGATACCGGTCCGGCGCGACGCTCCAGCCCATGACTCGCTCGGCGAGCCGCGCAGTCACCACATCCGCCGTCATCGGACTCCCCCTGCGATGCTGGGGAACTTCTCGGGCGAAGGCCCATCGGTTTTCCAGAACAGCCGGCGCAGCGGGCGGCCCTCGCGGTAGGCCAGCCATGCTTTGAAAAACAGCGCCACCAGCTCGAGCTGCGGCAGCTTGGCCTTGGACCGGCGGTTTGAAAGCAACCGCTCGCGCAAGTGGTAGACCGGGTTGTCCTGGCTCAGGTTCAGCCCGTGAGCCAGCTCGTCGAAGAAGCGTTCGGCGAGCTTGCGGTCGAGTTCCGCGAAGGCCCAGAAGCAGAAGCCCACCACGCGCGGCGGCGCGATCTTGTAGCCAAGCGCCCGGGCGCGCACGATGGCGGCATCGAGCCCGGCGAGGGTCCGCGCCGCTTCGACGATCTCCGTCTTGGTGGGCTTGTAGCGCGGATCGTTCATGCGCTCGATGCCGTACTTCCGGTGCAGCACGGCCAGGCCCGCGATGGCGCAGGCAACGCTCGCGTTCTCGACACCTTCGAGATGCGCGATGTGGCCGGCGGTGCGCACCCGCCCGATGTCAATTGTGCGGATGGCATCAGGGGCCAGCCCTGTGACGACATCGGTCTCGAACGGAACTCCAGCCTCGACGCAGGCGTGCAGCCGGTGCTGGCCGTCGATCAGGCGGCCCGTATGGTCGAAGCGGATTGCATCGCCGTTGTACTGCCAGCGCCCGTCGAGCATGTCGACCATGTAGGCGATGACCAGCTCATCGCTCAAGGGACGGTTGTGGGTGTTTGATTCAAGCCACTGTTTGGCGAGCTCGGGCGTCACCATCGTCCGCGTGCGCCGGGGAGAGGGCGTCGCAACGCGAGGCGCAGGCGTGACGGATCTCGTCGAGGCAGAGGGTAAGGAACTCATGAGCTTTCTCCATTCGGGCAAGGATCTGGGCCCGGTCAGGCCGGGCAAGGATTTCACGCGCGAAGCCGGCGGGGGCGGCTTCGCAATCTGCAAGTGCGGCCGCGGCGCGGAGCAAGTTGTCCAGGTATGGCGGGACCTGCGCCAACTCGGTGGGCTCCGCTTCCGGAGCGGAGATCTTCGCGACCCGGCGCCGGCCGATTTGGGTGGTCCGCTGTTGATAGGTCGTGCCGTGGCGCGAAACCGTGCGGGCGTCTATCTGCGGAATTTCCGTAGATGCGGCGAGCTTGCTACGCCAGTTCCGCACCGTGGCTTCATCGACGCCGACGTGCCGGGCAATGGCGTAATTGCTCATGCTGGCAGCGCGGGCGTGCAGCAGGGCGGATTTCACCGCCCGCTGCTTGTCCTCGTTGGTGCGCCTCAGGCCGTTGGTCTTGTTGGCGCTGAAGCTGTACCACTGGGCGTCCTCGAGCGTGCCCTGGGGCAGCT
>CAYSBM010000292.1:0-1628 GCA_964429095.1 uncultured Solibacteraceae bacterium
ATCAAACGGACGCAACCCGAGCGAACTGGTTGAATAGCCGGAGCGCGCCTCAAGACCAATCAGGCGCAACGGAAGCGTGGGTCGAATTACGGATGTCAAGACCGGCACCAGCACGCCACCGCCGGTTGTGAAGTGGATGGGAAAACCGAGCCGGCTGCTCACCACATACTCGCCCGGCCGAACCGCCTGACCGCGTTTGAGCGGCAGCGCCCCATCGCTCTCCAGATAGAACCGCAAACCCCACTCGCCGTTGATCCACACCCGGGCCTTTTCCGCCGTCGGGCGGAATTCACTGGCAAAGACGCGGTAGCCGTCCCAATGTTGGTAATTCACCCAGGCCAGCGCCAGGGCCAGCGCGCCTTGGGCCACACAGGCTGAAATGACCCAGCGCAGAAATCTATCGTCGGTGCGGGCGCCTAGCAGCGCGATACGGGCGGCCATGGGCAGAAGGTAGCGCGCCTAGCCAGCGAAGCAAAGAACCAACGCCGCGGTGAAGAATAGCACGATCCAGGCGCAGAGAAAGCGGGTGTCCGCATCCGGGCCGCGCAGCGTACGGTAAGCGGAGTTCATTAGGACCAGCACCCCCACACCGAACGAGACCCAGAACAGCGGGTGGAGGTCCAGCGCCGCGGCGCAAACGGCCAGCACCAGCGCGGCGGCTGCGGCGGCGCGATTCCAGAAAGCGGCCACGGCTAACGCAGGAAACAGGATCCAACCCGTGTGGGCGGTCAGAGCGGCGGCGCTGGCCGCCTTGGCCTTGATTGCTTGAAAGCCGTAAGTCTGAAAGTAGCCGAAGAGCACCCCGGCAGGCATGGCGCCGCTCGAGGCGCGTTCATACAATTGCCAAGCAGCCAGCATCGCCGGAGCCGCCAGAAGCACCAGCCATGCGGGCCACCACTTGCGGTCCTTCATCCACACATAGACAGCCAACACAGGCGCGAGCAGAACCGCTTGATAAGCGCTGAGGGCAGCCAGCGCCGCCGCGGCGGTGCCGCCGGCCAGCCAGACCCGCGAACGGCCATCGACCGCCTTCACCGCCATGGCTATGGCAGCCAACCAGAAAGCTAGAAACGGGATGTCGGCTTCCAGAGAGTTGCCGTTGATGACGAAGGCCGGCGTGACCAGGAATAAGGCTGTCGCCAGAAGCGGATTCCCCGAAAACCGCCTGGCCAGGGACCACATGCTCAAAGCGGCTATCAGGGAAAACAAGATGTAGGCGGCGTGGAACGGAGGTTCGTACACATCTCCAAACCAAGCCAGCAGTCCGGCCAGCGTCCAGGCATTCAGCGGAGGATGAGGATGGCCGCGCATGTCGACCATTTCCCCCAGGAAAACGTAGCGGCCGTGGTTGGGATGTGCAGGATCAATTTGGGCGTGTTCGGCGCCGGCCAAATAGTACACATCATCGCCCTGTATGGGCTGATCCAGGAATGGCAAACGGATCAGCAGGACCAGGGCGGCAACGATGAGGAGGCCGTATCGCATCAAGGACGCCAGCGTAACACGGGCTTACGCGCCGCGGCCACCTCGTCCACGCGGCGCACGCGCGGCGAGTGCGGCGCCGAACGCTCGACGAGCGTGGAGCAGCTCTGAGCCGCGCGGCCGCCCGGGTGGCGGCGCCGCTCACG
>CAYSBM010000292.1:1638-4803 GCA_964429095.1 uncultured Solibacteraceae bacterium
GGCGCCGCCAGCACAAGCTCGGGGTTCTGTTCAGCTTCTCTGGCAATGGAGATGAGCGCTTCAACGAAGAGATCCAACTCGTGCTTGCCCTCACTCTCGGTTGGCTCGATCATCATAGCTCCGCGCACGATCAGCGGGAAGCTCACCGTGTAAGGATGGAAGCCGTAGTCAATGAGGCGCTTGGCGATATCCATGGTTTTCACGCCGCGCGGCGCTTGCCGCGAGTCGCTGAAGACGCACTCATGCAGGGTGGGCGCGGGAGGAGGCAGGTCGTAGTAATCCGCCAGACGCGCCCGCACATAATTGGCATTCAGGACGGCATCCATCGTAGCTTGAGCCAGGCCGCCGCCGTAAGCGAGAATGTAGGCCAGCGCACGCACCAGAACTCCAAAATTGCCGTAAAAGGCCCGGACGCGGCCGATGGATTTCGGGCGGTCAAAATCGAAACGCCATTGATCGCCGGTTTTCTTAAGCCTAGGCACGGGCAGGAAGGGCTCGAGCTCCTGAGAGACTGCAACCGGACCTGCGCCGGGGCCGCCGCCGCCGTGGGGCGTCGAAAACGTCTTATGCAGATTTAAATGCATGACGTCGACGCTGAAATCCCCTGGGCGCGCTATGCCCACGAGTGCGTTCATGTTGGCGCCGTCCATATACATGAAAGCGCCCTTGCTATGCAAAAAAGCCGCAGCGCGGGCGATGTTCTCTTCGAACACCCCCAGCGTGTTTGGATTGGTAACCATAAGGGCGGCTACATCTTCGGTCACGGCGCGATTGAGAACTTCCACGTCAATCATGCCGGAGTCGTTCGACCGGATGGTTTCGACTGTGTAGCCCGCCATCGAGGCAGTGGCCGGATTGGTGCCATGCGCCGAATCCGGGACCAGAATCTTCTTGCGAGGGTTACCACGGGCGGCAAGCGCCGCCCGCACCAGGAGAATGCCGGTCAACTCGCCATGCGCGCCGGCGGCAGGTTGCAGCGTCACGGCGTCAAGGCCTGTGATCTCTGCCAGGGCCGCCTCCAGGCGAGCCATGATTTCCAAGGCGCCCTGACAGAGCGTTTCGGGCTGGTAAGGGTGGCCCCAAGCCAGGCCCTCCACGCGCGCCACCTGCTCGTTGATCCGCGGGTTATACTTCATGGTGCAGGAGCCCAGCGGGTACATCCCGAGGTCGATGGAATAGTTCCAGGTAGACAGACGTGAGAAATGACGCACCAGTTCGACCTCGCTCACTTCGGGAAAATCCGCGATCTCCCTCCGCACGTTGCTGGGGCCCAAGGCCTCAGCCGGATCAACAGCAGGCACGTCGAGCCTGGGCAACTGGTAGGCGCGCTTCCCGGGCGAGCTGATCTCGAACAGCAACGGTTCATTCTGCGTGATGTGCGGACTCACTTTGCCGGTCATTGCGCAAACTCCTGGGCCACGGCGTCCATGTCTTCACGGCGGCTCATTTCGGTGGCGCAAAGCAGCATCGAATCCTGAAGCTCGGGATAATAGCGCCCCAGCGGCAATCCGCCAATGATCTTGCGTTCCAGCAAGGATTGGTTGATCGCTTCCGGGCCACGCGCTCCCGTTTGGGCGACGAATTCATTGAAAAACGCCCCGCTGAACCGCCGCTTCAGGCGTCCGGCCAGATAGTGGGCTTTGGCCAGGTTCTGCTCGGCCAGTTCCCGCAACCCCTGTTTTCCGTAAACGCCCATAAATACGGTAGCCATCAGCGCCACCAGGGCCTGGTTGGTGCAAATGTTCGAAGTAGCCTTCTCGCGGCGAATATGCTGCTCGCGGGTGGCTAAGGTGAGGCAGAAGGCGCGGTTGCCGCGGACGTCGCGGGTTTCCCCCGCCAGACGCCCCGGCAACTGGCGGATGTAGCGTTCGCGGGTAGCGATCACCCCCGCGTAGGGACCGCCAAAACTCGGCGTAATGGCGAAGGATTGCAGTTCTCCCGCAGCGATATCAGTCTCCGGGCACGGTTCAAGCAAGCCGAGCGAGACGGCTTCCGTAAAGACGTGGACCAGTAACGCCCCGTGCGCGTGCGCCAATTCCGCACACTGCGCCAAATTCTCCAACACCCCGAAAAAGTTGGGCGACTGCACGATCACCGCGGCAGTAGCCGAATCCAGTTTCCGTGCCAGGTCGTCGGCCGCGGAGGCGCCGGTATCGGCGTCATAGCCGAACTCCTCCACCTGGATTGCCTGGTTGGTTGAGTACGTCGCCAGCACTTCGCGGTATTCAGGATGCAAAGCGCGAGCCACCAGCACGCGGCTGCGCCCGGTGATGCGCGCGGCCATCAGCGCCGCCTCCGGGACCGCCGTCGAGCCGTCGTACATGGAAGCGTTGGCGGCATCCATGCCCGTCAACTGGCACAGCATGGTTTGGAACTCGAAGATGGCCGTCAGCGTGCCTTGGGAGATTTCCGCCTGGTAGGGTGTGTAGGAAGTGAGAAACTCGCCGCGGGAAACCACCATATCAACCAACACCGGGCGGTAGTGCAGATAGGCACCGGCGCCCAGAAAACAGGGATAGCCGGTAGCATTCTCTTCCGCGCGAGATTTAAAGTATTCTTCTATCTCGAACTCGGAAAGGCCGGGGGGTAACTTGAGCGGGCGGGAAATTTTCAGTTCGGGCGGGATGGAAGCGAACAAATCCTCCATCGAAGTCAAACCGCACGCGGCCAGCATCTGCCGCCGCTCCGCATCGGATTTCGGCAGGTATCTCACTCGCTCTCAGCTCCGGCATGCTGAGCGTAGGCCGCTGCATCCATCAGCGCAGCCAGTTCTTCGGGCTGGCTCAGGCGCAGCTTCACCAACCAGCCTTCTCCGTGCGGGTCTTGATTGATCTTCTCGGGACTTGTAGCCAGCGTCTCGTTAACCACTACAACCTCGCCTGAAACCGGCGCGTAGATATCGGAAACCGCCTTGACGCTTTCCACCGAACCGAGGGGATCTCCCTGCGCCACCACTGTGCCGATCTTCGGCAAATCTACGTAAACAATGTCTCCAAGTTGATTTTGCGCGTGGAAGGTGATGCCGACCATCCCTACTCCGGCTTCGACTGAAACCCATTCGTGCTCTTTCGTATAGCGATAATTGGCCGGGTACATCTTAATGCGCCCTCCTGTAAAAAGGTGTTGAAACTGTCCGGGCTTCCACGAGCTGGCCGCGAATCAGAA
>CAYSBM010000293.1:0-4765 GCA_964429095.1 uncultured Solibacteraceae bacterium
CCGGCGTGTCCGGCCCCAAGCGCTTCCGGGCGCCAGCATGAACAGCTTTGGTATGAAACTTCATGCTATTTCCGCTTCCAGCGCACCCCGTCTTTGGTATCTTCCAATATGACGCCCTTCTCGAGCAGTTCCTGGCGAATCTGGTCCGCACGTGCAAAGTTGCGGGCTCTGCGCGCCTGGGTCCGCTCGTCGACCAGCGCCTGAATCTCGCTGTCGGAGATAGCACTGGCCTCCAGACGAGGTTCAAGAACGTCGAAAACGCGGTCAAAGCGCGCCAGCACATCCCGGGCCGAGACGGCGTTGCCAGCTCGAAACTCACCCGCATCCATGGCGGCATTGGTTTCGCGCACAAATTCAAATACCGAAGCCAGCGCTTCGGCCGTGTTGAGATCGTCATCAAGCGCAGCTTCAAAACGGGCCACGGCCTCGGCCGCGCGCTGCTCGAGCGCAACGTTCACGCCTTCTGGAAATCTGGCTGTTTGAAGACGCAATTTGTAATTGCGCAGGCGCTCGATGGCGTTGGCGGCGGCGTCCAGAGCCTCGAAGGTGAAGTTCAACTTCTTGCGATAAGGGACCGAGGCGAGCAGATACCGGATGGCATCGGGATGGTAGCCGCGGGCCATCATCTCGCGCAGCGTAAAGGTATTGCCGAGCGACTTGGACATTTTCTCTTCTGCCAGCAACAGGTGCTCGGCGTGCAGCCAGAACCGCACAAATGGCTTGCCGGTAAGCGCTTCGGCTTGGGCAATTTCGTTCTCATGATGCGGAAACACCAGATCCACGCCGCCGGTGTGTATATCGATGGTCTCGCCCAAGTATTTGGTGGCCATGACAGAGCACTCGATGTGCCAGCCCGGCCGGCCGGGGCCCACGCCGCAATCCCAAAAGGGCTCACCCGGCTTAGGGGCCTTCCATAAGGCGAAATCGCGGGCGTCGTCCTTCTCGTAGCGGTCCACATCGACGCGCGCACCGGCTTTGATGCCGCTGAAATCACTGTGGGACAGGCGGCCGTAGGCAGGGAACCTGGCGATGCTGAAGTAGATGGAACCGTCGCGCTCGTATGTGTAGCCCTTCTCAGTCAGGCGGCGGATGGCTTGGGCCATGTCGGCTATGTGATCGGTGGCTTTCACCAAGTGCTCGGGGCGCTCCAGACGAAGAGCGGCGCAATCTTCCAAAAAAGCTTGCGTATAGACTTCCGTGTACTCTGCGATGCTCTTACCCGCAGCGACCGAAAGTTGAATAATGCGGTCATCCACGTCGGTGAGGTTCATTACCTGATTCAGCCGGTAACCGCGATAGCGCAGCCAGCGCCGCAGGATATCCTGGAAGGTAAAGGTGCGCAAATTGCCGATGTGGACGTAGTTGTAGACGGTCGGCCCACAAGTGTACATGCGCACGGTGGACCCGTCCAGTGGAGAAAAATCCTCCAGGCGCTCAGTGAGCGTGTTAAAAAAGCGCAAAGCCATGGGGGTGAATATTTATGGTATCACCGCAGGTGCATGACCCATCAAAACGCCCCCGGCGTAGGCGCATCGGGTGCCGCCAGATAAAGCAGCCTAAGCGCCTCCGCCCAGGACCTTATATAAGTTCACAAGATTGTTCAGCCGGGCAAAACGCAGGCTCAGTAAAGCCTGTTGGCCCGCGTATAGGGAACGCTGAGCCACAAGAACCGTCAAATAACTGTCGATTCCGGCCTCATAACGCGCTCGAGCGAGACGGTAGGTTTGCTCCAAGCTGTGGACCAGCGCCTCCTGGGCTTGTTGTTGTTCTGCGAGCCTGGCCCGCAAGCTCAGAGCGTCACTAACTTCGCGGAAGGCCGTCTGGATCGTTTTTTCGTATTGCGCGATGGCAAGGTCGCGTTCCAACTGGGCAGCCTTGAGATTGGCTTTGCGGGCCCCGGCGTCAAAGATGGGCGCTACCAATTGAGGAGCAAAGTTCCAGGTTCTGGAACCGGCCTTGAACAATTCGGCGAGATCGCCGCTCATCAGGCCCGCTCCGGCCGTAAGCGCGATGCGGGGGAAGAACATAGCGCGCGCGGCGCTGATGTTGGCATATGCAGCTTTCAATTGGTGTTCCGCCATAAGGATATCAGGCCGGCGCAGCAAGACTTCCGAGGACATGCCGGCAGCGATTTCCCGCAGTGCGTGCTCAGAATCCAGTTTCTCGGGCAGCAACTCGGAAGGAATCATAATGCCGGCCAAGAGATTGAGGGCGTTCTCGTCAAGCGCCACATAACCGCTGTAACGGGCAATCTCGGCTCGCGCTGACTCCACCTGGGTCTCGGCCTGGCGCAGATCCAGATCCGAAGCGACACCCATCTGGCGGGAACGAAGAATCAAGCTGTAGGAAGCCTGCTGGGCATCCAGAGTGGCTTGGCTCAACCGCAGGCTTTCCCGGTCTGCGGCCAAGGCAAAGTAGCTGCCGGCCACCCCGGCCACCAGCGAGATCTGCGCGGCGGAGCGCGCCTCGACGGTGGCCAAGTACTGTTCCAAGGCCTGACTCTTCAGGCTTCGGATCCGTCCGAATAAATCAAGTTCCCAACTGGAAGTGCCCCAGCCCACAACAAGTTGTCCTACCGTCTCCGCGGCGCCGTTCTTAGACATTTTTTCCGGCAGACGGTAGACGTCGGCAGTGGCGGAAGCGTTAAGGGTGGGGTATAGCTGGGCACGCTGGATGCGGTACCATGCCTGCACTTTGTCAACATTCAGAGCAGCCATACGGAGATCGCGATTATTTTCCAGGGCCATCCGTATTACCCGCCGCAGCTTCTCGTTGGTGAAAAACTCTTCCCAACTCAATTCCTGCGGTTGCCGGGCATCAGGCGCTTGCTTGGTCTCCTGGACCGCCGCGCCCGCCGGCCATGTGGCAGGGACCGGGGCCTTTGGACGGCTGTATTGCTTCGATACGGTGCAAGCGCTAGTCAGGAAGATGGCCGCCAGAAGCGCCAGCCCCTCTAATTTCATCTGATTCATATCAGCGTGCCTCCGGCCCGGTGGCTTGAGAAGCTCCCAGCGGCGGCTGCGACGGCTTGGGTGGGAACAACCGGGAAACCATGAAGAAGAACAAGGGGATGAAGATCAGGTCGATGAAGGTGGCCGAGAGTAGCCCGCCGGTGACGGCCGTCCCAATGGCCTTCATGGCGCCGGCGCCGGCACCGGTAGCCACGGCCAGCGGCAGCGTGCCGAAAAAGAACGCCAGCGAGGTCATCAGCACCGGCCGGAAACGAATCCGCACCGCGGCCAGTGTAGCATCCTTCAGCCCTTCGCCACGCCGCATCTGCTCCTTAATGAACTGAATGATGAGAATTGCGTTCTTTGTGGAAAGGCCCATAGTGGTCAGAAAGCCTATTTGAAAGTAGACATCGCTGCTCAGTCCCCTTAAATAAGTCGCCGTCAGGGCTCCCAGCACTCCCAGCGGCAACATGAGGAGGTTCACAAAAGGAATCGTCCAACTTTCGTATAGCGCTGCCAGGCAAAGAAAAATAACCAGAATGGAGAAAGCGTAGAGAATTGGACCCTGGCGAGTAGCCATCCGCTCCTGGTAGGACAGCCCGTTCCAGTCAAAGCCGATCCCTTGCGGTAACTTGGCCGTGATCTCCTCCATGGCTTGCATAGCCTCGCCGGAGCTTCTTCCTCTGGCAGGCTCGCCCCAGATATTCATAGAAGGGAAGCCGTTGAAACGTTCCAGCCGGGGCGAGCCTGTGGTCCAGCGTGTGGTGGCGAACGAGGCCAGAGGGGTCATCTTGCCAGCCGCGTTTCGCACATAGAGCCGCTCGAGATCAGTGGGCAGCATGCGATAGGGAGCGTCAGCCTGAACGTACACTCTTTTCACGCGCCCGCCCTGAATGAAGTTATTGACATAAGCGCCGCCGAAGGCCGCCGAAATTGTGTTGTGAATGGAGCTGATGGGCAGTCCCATGGCGCCGGCTTTCTTCCAATCCACGTCGACCCGGAATTCGGGCACGTCCTCCATGCCGTTCGGCCTCACATTCATCAACCTGGGATCGCGCGCTGCCAAACCCAGAAGCTGGTTGCGGGCGTTCATCAAGGCGGCGTGTCCTAGCCCGCCGCGATCCATTAACTGGAAATCCACCCCTCTGGCATTGCCTAGCTCCACAACCGCCGGCGGAGGAAAAACAAAAACCATGGCGCTGCGGATGCTGGAAAATGCCGCCATAGCGCGCCCCGCGATGGCCGTGGCCCGCAGATCGGGCCGGTTGCGGAGTTCCCAGTCCTTTAACTTGATAAACACCATGCCGTTGTTTTGCGCCCGGCCGGAAAATCCTACGCCGGTGATGGTCATTGCCGATTCCACGGCCTCCGCCTCGTTGCGCTCAAAGTGACGCTGCACCTGGTCGGCCACGGCTTGAGTTTGTTCCAGAGTGGCGCCTACCGGCATGAGAACCTGGGCCATCAGAGTTCCCTGGTCCTCGTCCGGCAGAAAAGAGGTAGGTAACCGCAAGAACACCCAGCCCATCGCCGCCACCAATACAACATAGACGGCCAGGAAGCGGAATTTCCGGGCCAGGGAGTATCCAACCACCCGCACATAGAGCCTTCTCGCGCGGAAAAAATTCCGGTCGAACCACATGAAGAAAGGACGCAGAAAGAAGACGGCGCTTTCAGCCGGTTCATGGCCTTTGGGAACCGGTCTGAGCAGCGAAGCGCAGAGCACCGGAGTCAGGATGAGGGCCACCACTACCGACAGCAGCATGGAAGCGATGATGGTGACGGAAAACTGGCGGTAAATTACGCCGGTTGAGCCG
>CAYSBM010000294.1:0-4762 GCA_964429095.1 uncultured Solibacteraceae bacterium
CACCCTGAAAGGTTTACCGCTCACCTACAACCGGGATATGCAGGAGGACAAGGAAAAGCTGTTTGAGGCTGCCGACCAAACCCGCGCGTCGTTGGAGATGGCCCGGGTGGTGGCCGGCTCGGCCTCGCTCAAGCCGGAGGCAGCTTTCGCCGCCTGCCAGCGAGGTTGGGTGGTGGCCACCGACATGGCCGAGGAACTGGCGCGCCAAGGCATGCCGTTCCACCAGGCGCATCAGTGGGTCGGCAAACTGGTGCTGGAAAACATCCGTACCGGCGAGCTTCCCACGGATTTGGACCCCCGACTCGAGCGCCTGCTCGATCCGCGTGAGGGACTGCGGACGCGCGAGATATTCGGAGGAACCGGTCCGGAAACGGTAGCCCGGGCGCTGGATGAAGCCCGGCGGCGCCTGGCGCGCATGACGCCATGAACAAGAGCTACCGCCACGGCCAAATCCTGCGCGTAATCGCATCGCGGCGCATCCACACGCAGGAAGAACTGGCGCGGGAACTCGCCAATCTGGGCCTTAACACCACGCAAGTGACGTTGTCCCGCGACATCAGGGAACTGGGCCTGGTGAAGACACCGGAAGGCTACCGGCAGATCCGGAGCGAACCGGCAGGTCCGGCTCTTGAAGCGTTGGTGGTGGAGTTCCTGGCTGATGCGCAAGTGGCCCAGAACCTGGTGGTGCTGAGGACTCAGCCGGCCCACGCCAGCTCGCTGGCTCGCGCACTGGACCAAGCGGCGTGGCCGGAGATCGTGGGCACGGTGGCGGGTGACGACACCATTCTGGTGGTGACGGCCGATCAAGCCACGGCGGAGGCCGTGCGCAAGAAACTGCTCAAATTCGTCGAAAGCTAATCGTCGGCGGCGGCTTGGGAAGACAGCCGCGTGACGACGTTGAGGTCCTCCAGCGTGGTGATGTCGCCGGAAACGGCATGCGAGGTGACGATTTCGCGCAGCAGGCGGCGCATAATCTTGCCGCTGCGAGTCTTAGGAAGCGCCTCGGCGAAACGGATTTCCTCGGGCCTGGCGAAAGCTCCGATCTCTTTGGCCACCCACTGGCGGAGTTCAGCCGCCAGCCGGTGGTGATCCCAGTTGCCCTCCTTCAAGGTTATGAAGGCGCACACGGCCTGGCCCGTGATTTCGTGCGGTTTGCTGACCACGGCGGCTTCGGCGACAGCCCGATGACGGACCAGTGCGGATTCCACTTCCATGGTGCTGAGCCGGTGGCCGCTGACGTTCATCACGTCGTCGACACGGCCCAGGATCCAGTAGTAGCCGTCGGCGTCGCGCCGGGCGGCAGCGCCAGGGAAGTACTTGCCGGGCACGCGGCGCCAGTATTGGTCTTCATAACGCTGCGGATCACCCCACAGCGTACGCGCCATGCTGGGCCAAGGACGTTCGATAAGCAGGAACCCTTCCTCGCCATCGGGCACGGGGTTGCCGGAGAAGTCCACCACCTGGGGCAATACGCCGGGCAGGGGCAGCGTTCCGGAGCCGGGTTTGAGCGGTACGGCGCCAGGCATAGGAGCGATGAGGATGGAGCCGGTTTCGGTCTGCCACCAGGTGTCCACAATCGGGCAACGGCTCTTGCCGATGACGCGGTGATACCATTCCCAAGCCGCCGGATTGATGGGTTCGCCGACGCTGCCGAGCAGCCGCAGGCTCGATAAGTCGCACCCGCCCGGCCACTGTTCGCCCTGCCGGATGAGGGCGCGAATGGCCGTAGGCGAACTGTAGAAGATACTAACTTTGTGCTTTTCGACGATGCGCCACCAGCGGTCGTAAGCCGGGTAGTCGGGTGCGCCTTCGTACATGACGGTAGTAGCTCCAACGGAGAGCGGACCATAAACCACGTAGCTATGGCCGGTGACCCACCCCACATCGGCCGTGCACCAGTAGACGTCCTCCTCACGGATGTCAAAGACCCACTTCATGGTCATGGTGGTTTGCAGAATGTAGCCGCCGGTGGTATGCAGGATGCCCTTGGGCTTACCTGTGGTGCCGGAGGTATAGAGAACGTAAAGCGGGTGTTCGGCATCCAAGGGAACCGCGGGGCAATCGGTCCCGGCTGCGGCTTCGAGTTCGTGCCACCAGTGGTCGCGGCCCTGGCGCATGTGGACTTCCGAGCCCGTACGACGCAGCACAATCACCTCGCCTACGCTAGGACAATCCTCCAAGGCTTGGTCCACCGCGTCCTTCAGCCGGATTTCTTTGCCGCGCCGCCAGCCGCCGTCGGCGGTGAGGACAGCCGCGGCTGCCAAGTCCTGAATACGGGTCTTGAGGGCTTCGGCGGAAAAGCCGCCGAAAACCACGCTGTGCACGATGCCCAACCGCGCGCAGGCCAGCATGGCGACAGCAGCTTCCGGCACCATGGGCATGTAGATGATCACCCGGTCGCCGGCCTTCAAGCCCCGCCCTTTCAGAACATTCGAGAAGCGGGCCACCATGACGAGCAACTCGCGGTAGGTTATGGCGCGCTCATCGCCGGGTTCGCCGATCCACTGGATTGCAACCTTGCCGCCACGCGGCCCGGCAGCGTGACGGTCGACGCAGTTGTAGCACACGTTGGTCAACGCTCCAGAGAACCACTTGGCATGGGGCGGATCCCACTCAAAGACGTGATCCCATTTCCGGAACCAGAAGATCTCCTTTTCCGCCAATTCCCGCCAGAACTCTTCGGGCTGGCTCCGTGCGCGTTCGTAAAGGGACTTATAGGCGTCCAGGCTGGAGACGTGCGCCCGACAGGCAAAGTCCGCAGGCGGCGGATAAACTTGGTTTTCAGACATGGCTTCCGATAGCTCCTCTGAGACAGATGTTTCATTCTAACCTGGAGATGGCAAATTGTTCAGCCAGACGGCCGCAGAGGCCGGTGGCGCCGCCGCGGCATGGGGCGCAGGCTGAAGGGCAAGTTGAGCTTATTTGGGTGGTTGCTCCTGAACCTTCTCTTCCGGCAGGGGCTCCGGCGTTTCAAAGGTGATGGTCGCCTCAGCCGAGAACTTCCGGTACATGCGGAACTCCACTTCGTTTTTGGACAGGTATTTGCCGGAGCGCATCCGGACCACGGCGCGCAACGGCAGCACATATTCGCGCTCGTTGATGGTGACAAAGTCGTAGTCGAGGACCGTGGCCGCTTGCTGAACAGGGAACGATGGAGGTATGTTCTCGGCTTCAAAAGTGATCCGCATCACCATAGATGTGTCGCGGTCCACGTAGATCAACCCCCCGTAAGCAGGCACGATATCTTCCCGGTTCTCGTAGGTGACGTGCCACTTCGAATGTGCTTGGTCCACATGGTAAGAGAACACGTGCATGCGGCGTCCGCGCAAAGTGGCCCAGCGCTCCCAACGGAAGCGGGCGCGGCTTTCAGGCGCGAAAATCTCTCGCAGCATGCTGCCGAATTCGCCGGCCGACTTGGAGCCACGCAACTGCTCGTAAGAAAGATTGGTCGGCGCGTTGTTCACCGCGATGATTTTGTAGTCTTCCTTCTGCTCGAAATAGCTCAAGCGGGCGGTGACCACGTCGTCCTGGCGCCAGAACTCAAGTCCGGTCGGATCAAAATACCGGCGCGTAACCTGGACGCAGATGAAGTCCGGCAACCGCTTGGTGTAATTGGCGGCGTACTCGCGCACTTCCTCAAGCACCCGGTGCTGCTCCTCTTCCGAAGGAGGTGGAATGACTGCGGGTGCGGCTTTCGGCTTGGGCGGAGCTGGGGCGGGCAAGTTGCGGGAGGCATCGCGCAGCACTTTTAGAGCTTCTACCGTCCTCGGACCCGCGCCCATGCCTTGCAGATCCTCGAGAACGCTGTCGGTCAGCTTTTCGGTGAGGACCACCTTACGCAGATAAGAGGCCACCTGGCGGTCGTCATGCTGGAGCCGGATCGAAGATTGGATGAAGGCCACTAATTGGTCGACAGTGAATTTCTGTTGACCGAACAGAAAAAGTAGCCCACCCAGCGCCAAGAGCGCAAGCCGGGGCTTCATACTTTCATTGTGTCGCAAAAATCGCGCAGACGTCTCCCGGGCGCCTTAGAACACACCCAGACGTTTCTTACGTCCCCCGGCAGCCGGAGCCAAGCCTGCGCCGGGCGCGGCCCTCTCAATCACTTCCAGGGCCAAAGGCGCCATGACTCGGTAGCCGGCTGCATTGGGGTGCAAGCCGTCGCCGGACAAGTCGGCGCGGAGCATGCCCGAGGAATCGGCCATCTTCGAGTAGTAATCGAGATAAAGCAGGCCGCGTTCGCGCGTGAAGGCCATCAACCACTGGTTGAGCGCGCGAATCTGCTCAGGCGGGCGGCGGCGCGTTTGGGCATAGCTAGGGTTCACGTTTTTGTGATAGTCGCTCACCGGCAGCAGTGAGGCGAAGACCGGCTTGATCTTGTGCGCCAGAGCCAGGTCCGCCATCATGCTCAAGTTGTTCTGGATGGTCGAGAGCGGGATGCCGCGCCCGATATCATTGGTGCCGGCGAGGATCACCACCATCGCAGGCCTCAAATCGACCACGTCGGCCTTGAACCGTCCCAGCATTTCGCCGGTGATTTGTCCGCTGATGCCGCGGTTGATGAAATCGCGTTCGGGGAAGTACTCATGCAGCCTCCAGCCGTCGGTGATGGAGTCGCCCAAGAACACCACCCGCGGTTTGCCGGGTTGCGGCGGACCGAGCTTGGCGTTGGCCTCGGCATAACGGCGCAGATTGTCGCGGTCCGGATTGCGCAAGGCGCTCTCTTTCTGATCCAGCAAGGCCCGGAAGTGAGACTCTAGGC
>CAYSBM010000295.1:0-4701 GCA_964429095.1 uncultured Solibacteraceae bacterium
GGAAAGTTCGGGAAGATAAGTGGAAAATAGCGACACGTTCTAACGTCCCCCCTTACTCTCTCCGCCCACCGCGCCCATGGGGCTGCCGGCGCCGCCCCTGTCTTGTTTGCCGTTCTTCTTCTCGCTCTTGCTGGCTGTGGGATCGGCCAGGGCCACCACCTCGCCGGGTCTCAGGCCCTCGGCGATCCCGAGAGTCGAATCACTGCGCCGGGCCAGCTTGATTGGGCGTGGCTCAAAGCCGCTGCGGGTTTTCCAACACCACCTGCTTGCCTTCCTTCTCGAAAAGCGCCTGGCTGGGAATGTGAATGGCGTTGGGGATCTTTTCCACGATGATCTCGATGTCGCTTAACAGCCCCGGACGCAACAGCACGTCAAGCTGGCTTTCTTCTTCCGGCGGGGGCGGCAGCTTGGCGTTGGCCAGTTCCTGTTCGGTGAATTGCTGGCCGCCTCCCATGCCGAACATAGCTCCGCCGCCGCCCGCACGGGCTTCGCTTGTTGGGCGGCGTCCGGCTTCGCCGCCCTGCAATGGGGCTGCCGCCTGATCAGGAGGAGCGCTCGCCGCACCGGCGGCGGCTTGCTCGCGCCTGCCGCCTGATGGCCGCTGGATACCCATTTTCTCGAGCTGCTGCCTCAATTGACTGAAAACCTTCTGGCGCTCTTCCGGTGTCAGGTCGGCGATATTCTTGCCGCCCAAGGCCTTTTGCATGGCTTCACGCACCTTCTTCTGATCAGCTTCAGAAAGCTGGCTGGCCATACGGGACATGAAATCTCGCCCGCCGCGGCCTTCCCGACCACCGCCGGCAGCCGCGGCAGGGCCGCCTTCCGGTCCCTGGGGCCCTGGCATGATTCCGGCCGGGCCGGGCGGCATGCCGGCTGGCCCACCCGCTGAACCATTAGCCATCATGAACATGGCGCTCATCGAGCCGCTCTGAACCGGTGGTTTCTTGCGGTTCTGCTCAGCCGTGGCCATCATTCGGGCGATCTGTTCCGGTTTGGCCCCCAGGGCGGCCAGCAATTCTTTCATATCCACCGAGAAGATGACATCGAACTTCTTAGCCGGATCCGCGGAAAAGACGCTGGCGCTGGCGGTGGCGCTCATGCTCTTGATCTGGCCGTGGAATACTTTGCCGGCGATGGCGTCCAGGCGGATCAGGGCCTGCTGGCCTTCATGCAGATTGGCGCGGTCCAGTTCGCCAACCTTCGCCACGAGCTCCATTTCTGAGATGTCCAGAATGTCGGCTACCGGCATGCCAGGCTGTACCTGATCTCCTTCGCGGATGTCAGGCACTTGGGCGCCGAACATGAAAAACCCGCTGCGGTTCTGCCGGATGGCCACCAGCCCGCTCATGGGCGTAAGCAGTTTCACCTGGCTCAGTCTCTGGCGCTCGCGGTTCAACTCGAGCACGGCCTTGTTGCGTTGTTCGGTGAGGACGGCCAACTGGGCGCGGGCCTGTTCACGGCGGCTCTTGACGTCGCTTTCCAGTTGCTTGAGCGCGCGCCGGGCCTCCTCCAGGCTCAACAGGTTCTTCTTGGCATCGATGGCCGAGAGCAGCTCGTTGCGTTTCACTTCCAGTTCGGCGCGCCGCACTGAATAGCGGGCGCGCAACAGCTCCACCTGATCCTGGTTTTCCCGGATTGCCAGATCGGCCTTCGCTTTGCGGATCTGTTCGTCGGTTTGATCCAGTTCGAGCTGTTTGTCTTCGAGCCGGCTCAAGACCTCAGCGTCGTCGAATTCGACAATCAGATCTTTCTCTCGGGCATAGCTGCCAAGCGGCGCCAGGCGTGTGACCTGCACGTTGCCGAAAAGGTTAGGCGCCGAGAGGGTCACCGAACGCACCGCGCGCAATTCCCCACGGGCGAACGAGCGTATCACCACATCGCCCTGCCGCACCTGCGCCGTGGGCAGTTCCTGCTGCCGCTGGGGCATCTGCCGGAACAACCGGTAGCCGTAGAACGCCGCCGCAGCCACCGCCGCGACGATCAAGGTCCGGATAATCAGCTTCTTCATGTTCGAGGTCCGCTCACAGTTTCTTGGCCCGCTTGGCAGCCTCAGCCGGGTTTTCCAGGGCCACGTTTTCGCCTTCCCGCAGCCCGCCGAGCACGACCAAATCGGTATCGTTGCGCTTGCCGACCTGGATGGTGCGGATCTGGAAATCGTGGCCTTTCTGCACGTATACGGCCGGCTTGCCCGCATGCAGGAAACTGGCGCGTACCGGGATCATCAGCATGTTGGGCTGGCTGTGGATGATGATTTCCGCCGTGGCGCTCATGCCCGGCCGCAGGCGCGGATCCAGGTTTTTCAGTGTGGCTCTCGCCGGAAAAACTTTTTCGGTGAGGCCCATGCCGCGGTACAGCAAGGCCGCAATGGGGCTGATCCAGTCCAGTTCGGCCAGAAATTCCTTCTCCGGAACCGCATCCACGCGGATTCGCAACTGCTGGCCCAGTTGCAGTTTGCCGCGGTCGACTTCATCCAGCTTCAGCTCGATGCGCATTTCCGACAGGTCCGGGATCTCGGCAATGGCTGCGCCGGTCCAGGCCCGGTCGCCTTCTTTGAATGGAGGCGCGGAGCTGCCGAACGAGCCTTGCGTGCGGGCATTAGGCAGCACGTTCAACACGCCGTCGATGGGAGCGCGCACCACCATCTTGCTGAGGTACTCCTTGGTGCGGTTCATATCGCGCAGCGTCTTTTCTTTTTTCTGTTCCAGGCGTTCCAGGTCGGCTTGCTGGGTGGTCTTGTGCGCGTTGATGGTCACTTTCACCTGGTCCAACTCGCCTTTGGAGACCCCCACCTCGATGCGGTTCTTGGCGCCTTCGATCTCCGACAAGATCTCCGCCTTGCTGGCCTCCAATTCGGCGCGTTGCAGATTGTAGCCGGAGGTCATCAGGTTCATGGCGTCCATCTCGTTGGTGATGCGGTGGCTGGCCTTGGTCTGAACAATCTCGCTTTCGACGGTGCGGACGCTGGTGGAGCGCTCCAGATAATTCTGTTCCTGCTGTGCTGTATCGAATTCGATGACCACCTCCCCCTTGCGCACCGGCTTGCCGGATTCGGCCAAGCGCACAATGGTGGGGTTAGGTACCTGAGGAGCGGTCAGGATGATGGAGCGCACGCTGCGGATTTCTCCACGCGTGCGCACGCTGATGATGAACTCGCCGCGGCGGACGCGCGCCACCGGCACTTCGACCACGGTCGACGCCGTGACGTATCGGTAGTAGGCATAAGCGCCTCCGCTTGCAAGCACTACCCCCAGCGCCCACAAGAGCGCCTTGCGCCGGCCAACTCCGGGCTTTTGTCCGATTCGTTGCTTTGGCTTCACGTCTTTGGACATGCTTGGCTTGCGTCCTCGCGCTCTATGGGTTCTTGATCCTCTCCGGCGGACGTTCGGCGGCCAGCACCTCCCCCGGCCGCAAGCCGGAACGGATCACCGCGGCAATATTATTCATTAGCCCCACGGTGACCTCGCGCCGCATCCACCCGGACTGGCTCTGTACGAAAACGTACGGCTGTGGTTGTCCCGGATCGCGGAACAAAGCCTCGCGCGGCGCCAGCACGGGTCCGGACTCGGCCGCCACGATGACATCCACGCTGGCCGACAGGTCGGGAATCACGCGCGGATCCATCTTGTCGAGCCGCAGCGTAACCGGTATCTCGCTCAGGAAGTCCGCCCGGAAACGGCCGGTGCGGCCGAGCGCGCCCACCGAGTACACATGAGCGGGCAGCTCCAGGTCGGGGTAGGCATCAAAGCGCACACGCGCCCGCGCCCCAATCCGGATAGCCTCCACATCCGCCTGGTTGACAAGAGCATTCACCACCATTGAGTTGGGGTCCACGATCTTCATGAAAAGCTGGCCCGGATAAAGCTGGTCACCGGTTTGGATGGTGGTGAATTCTGTGCCGCGCCAGATGGGCTGCAAGACGGCGATGCCATCCAGCGGGGCCTTCACTAACATCCGCTCGATGTTGGCTTCCACGCGGCGTAGCTCATTGCGGGCGCGGCGAAGCTCAATTTCGGCCGTGCGCAGTTGGGCTTTTACGATCACCTCCACCTGCGGCGCTTCGGCGAGAATTTCTTTCTGACGAGCCCTGGTTTCCTCTTCAACCAGCCTGAGCGTCTCGGTCGTGATGGCCGATTGCACAGGAATGGTCTTCAGATCCAGGCGGGCCTTCTCAAGTTCGGCGTTGATTGTGCGTACAGCCTGCTTATAGGCGCGGCGAGTCACTTCCAGGTTGGCTTTCAGGGTCTGGAAACTGGCTTCGGCCTGTCTGACCGTGTCGCGGTAATCGTCCAGCCGCGTCAACATATACTGGCGGTCGAAGGACGCCACCACCTCACCCTTGGAGACCCGTGAGCCGGACTCCTTCAGGGCCTCAATGACCATCATCCAATCCGAGGCTCCGCCTCCGCCGCCCCCTCCTCCGCTTCCGATGCCGCCCGCGCTCGAGGTCGAACCTAACCCCGAGCTTCCCATGGCGCTGGAAGCCGATGAACTGCTTTTCACCGCAGATGAGCTTCTGGAAGCCGTACCGGCCGAACTTCTGGTGGCAAAGCGGCTGATGGTGGCTCTGCCCGTGGAGGAACCTGCTGTCCGCGTCGCGCTGGAGGAGGAAGTGGCCGAAGCTTCCGAGGAACCGGATCCAGCCGCCTGGGAACCGCCCGCCCCCATACTATCGGCGCCGCCCGCCGAACTGCTCCCCCCGCC
>CAYSBM010000296.1:0-4694 GCA_964429095.1 uncultured Solibacteraceae bacterium
GCTTGTTTGAGGGGGCGCAGAATGTCACCCTCCACCAGATAGACACCCGGCTCTTCCGGCACGCGGGCAATCTCGGCGCGCTCGGCGCGTTCGGCGCGCTCCTCGGCCTCTAGCGCCTTGACTTCCTCGCTGCGGGCCGCCTCCCGCTCCTTGATTTCGTTTTCAGTGCGCTTGAGGTCCACCAGTTCCAGCGGGATCTCCTCCCATTCGCCGCGTTCACTGCTGTAGTAGCGTACCCTGTCCCCCTCCACCTTGTATTCCCGGACGATCTGGTAGGTCCCATCTTTCAAATACAAGCGCGCGGTCGCGGCAAGAGCCGCCGCTGCCAGCAGAAAGAGCAACCAAAGGCGGGCTCGCACTCTCTTATGATAGAAGCATCATGCGATATAGGAAACTAGGCAGGACCGGTTTTGAGGTCAGCGAGATCGGCTTCGGCGCCTGGGGCATCGGCGGCAAGCAGTGGCTTGGCTCGGATGATGCCGAGAGCCTGGCCGCCCTACGACGCGCTATCGAACTGGGCCTGAATTTCATCGACACAGCGCTGGCTTATGGCGACGGGCACAGCGAGCAACTAGTGGGCCGCGTGGTCCGCGAGACCGGCCATAAGATTTACGTGGCCACGAAGGCGCCTCCGAAGAATCTGCTATGGCCCGCGCGTCCGGGCATCGGCATCGAGCAGGTATTCCCACACGAGTACATCATTCGCGCCACGGAAACCAGTTTGCGGAATCTGGGACTGGAGGTCATCGATTTGCAGCAACTCCACGTCTGGAACCCGGAGTGGATCGGGCGCGAGGAGTGGCGGCGCGCGTTCGAAGATCTCAAGAAGTCCGGCAAGGTCCGAGCCGTGGGCATTTCCATCAACGACCACCAGCCGGATTCCGCGTTGGAAATCATCGAGACCGGACTGATCGACACCGTACAGGTGATTTACAATATTTTCGATCAATCGCCCCGGCGGAACCTGTTCCCATTGTGCCGCGCCCGCAATATCGGCGTGCTGGCGCGCGTGCCGCTGGACGAAGGCGCCCTGACCGGCGCTATAACCGAAGACACGCAATTTGTGGAGGGAGAGTTCCGCTCTTCTTATTTCCGCGGCGACCGAAAGCGCCAGGTGGCCGAGCGGGTGGCTGCCTTGCGCAAGGACCTGGAAGGCGTGCCGGGGACCCTGGCCGAAATCGCCCTGCAATTCTGCTTGTCTGAGCCGGCCGTCTCCACCGTGATTCCGGGCATGCGGCACGTGCGTAACGCCGAGAGCAGTTGCAGCGTCTCAGACCGCGGACCGCTTCCAGATCGGGTGCTGAAGGTGCTGGAGCGGCATGCTTGGGAGAAGAATTTTTACAACTGATGGTGCGCGCTCAATTTAAGGCGTGCACTGAGGGAGGAAGACTTGCCTGTGTATTTGACGCGCCGTCATTTCTTGTGCAGTAGTGCAGCGCCCGCGTTGGCCGCCAAACGGCCCGCTGCGGCCCGGCCTAATATCGTGCTGGTTGTCGCCGACGATCTGGCCGCCTGGATGCTCGGCTGTTACGGAAACAAGGAGATACGGACCCCCAATATCGATTTACTGGCCCGCGGAGGCGTACGCTTCCCGAACAACTTTGTGGTCACGCCGGTTTGCTCGGCCAGCCGGGCCACGCTGTTTACGGGACGCACGCCCCGCCAGCACGGCATTTACGATTTTCTTACTCCGGCGCCCATCGAACATCCGCCGCAGGGCCAGCTCGCTCCGCCGCCCAGCTTCGCTGGCGAGATCATGATCTCGGACGTGCTTGCCGGCGCCGGATACCGGTGCGGCTACACGGGCAAATGGCACATGGGCGGCGACGAGAAGCCGGCTCACGGTTACGAGTTCACCTACACCATGCTTGGCGGCTCCAGCCACTACCGGAACCCGGTGATGTGCCTGAACGGACAGCGCATTCAGCAGCAGGGTTATTTAGCGGACTTGATCACCGCCAAAGCTTGCGAGTTCATAGAGCAGCAGAGCAAGGACCGGCCGTTTTTTCTCACTGTCAGCCACTATAATCCTCACACGCCTTACGATGGCCACCCGGAGAAGTATTACCAGATGTACGCCAATACCAAATTTGAGACCTTTGGCTGGGAACCGGCCGCGCCGAACGCCCTGCGCGAAAAGGAAATGCTAAAGGACACGGTGGCGAACATTCGAAAGTGCGCGGCGTCTATCACGGCGCTGGATGACCAGATCCCTCCGCTCATCGCTACGCTCAGGCGGCAAGGAGTCTGGGAAAACACCCTGATTATTTTTACAGGCGATAACGGCTACCTGCTCGGCCGCCACGGCTTGTGGAGCAAGGGGTTGGCCTCGGATCCGATCAATATGTACGAAGAAGTGATGGCCACCCCGATGATCTGGAACTGGCTTGGCAAGTTCCCGGTGGAAGCCGCGCGGCCGGAACTGGTGAGTTTCGTGGACGTGCTGCCCACAATCTGTGAAATTGCCGGTGTCCCAGCGCCAGCGCGCAATCTGCCCGGGCGCAGTTACGCCAATCTGCTTACCGGCCGCCCGATGCCCAAGAAGCACCCCTGGAAAAACCTCGTTTTTGGGCATTTCCGGAACACGGAAATGGCCCGAGACGCACGTTTTAAGGTGGTGGTGCGCAACGGGGGCAAGGGGCCCAACGAGTTCTATGATCTGAAGGCCGATCCGCGCGAAAAGGTGAACAGCTTCGACAACCCGCAGTACTCGACCGTCCGCGACCATCTGATGAAAGAACTGGCAGCCTGGCGCAAGACTTACGCCTGACGGACGAGCGCGCGGTACTTGCGCAACAGTTCATAAAGCATTACACCCCCGGCGGTGGCTACGTTCAAGGAATGCTTGACGCCCAGCATGGGGATTCGCACATGGACATCGGCCATTTCGGCCAACTGCGGCTGTAAGCCTTCCACCTCGTTTCCGAACATGACGCAGACCGGCCAGTGAGGGACCCAGTCGAACAGATCCACCGCATGCAAGGAAGTCTCCACGGCCGCGAGTTCGTACCTCTGCTCACGCAGCCGGGCGGCCATTCCGGCCGCATCCCAGCCGTGCTCCCAGCGCACGCGCTGTTCGGCGCCCAAAGCCGTCTTCCTGATGCCCGGTTTCGGCGGACAGGCGGTGATGCCACACAGGTAGATGGCGCCGGCGGCGAAGGCGTCCGCCGTGCGGAAGAACGCGCCGACGTTGTACATGCTGCGCACGTTATCGAGCAAAATGATGGCGGGCAGCTCCCGGATGCCGTCGTAGAGTGCCGCCGCGCCGGTCACTTGGTAAGGTAGGCGGTCCGTCATGCCGTTACTGCCAGTTTAGCGGGCTGGCCGGATCGGTAGACCGATACGGTGGTTGTCGGGCGGTATCCCATCTTGCGGTACAGAGACAGGCCGGCAGGCGTCGCTTGCAAGACGCTGCGCTCGATGCCTGTGGACCGCCGCACTTGCTCAAGCGCATGGCGCGTCACGGCCTCGGCGTAGCCGCGGCGGCGCCAGGCGGGCAGCGTGGCCACGGCATAAACGCCCGCCACTTGCGGGCCCGCGAGCACGGCCGCGGTGGTGACGGCGTCCCCGTTCACGTAACCCACCCAGCCCTCGAATCCATTGCGCCAGATCCATTCGGGGCCATAAATGGCCCGGGCAATTCGAAAAGGCAACGCAAAGACGGCGGCCATCACGTGGCAGAAGGCAAGCCGCGCTTCGGCGCGGGTGGTCGGCTGGAACTCGATACCGCTCGCCGGCGTGCGGGGCGGCGCCAGGTGATCAGCTATCATTCCCGGGCAGACGGAGATATTCACCAGGCCGAAGCGCGCCAGAATTTTCTCAGCCTGGCGGCGCACGTGGGGTTCGAGCAATTCTTCCGCGAGCCAGAACGACCAGGGCAAGCCGCGCGCCTGGTAGTGCACGGCCGCCGACAGCAGGCGGCGCTCGAGCTCAGCCTCGCGCTGGACGGCGGGAGGTTCCAGCAGCGCCGCATTGAACACCGCGCAGTCCAGGCCGGCGCAGGCGATCAACAGGCCCGGCATCCGGCGGCATTCTCCGCAGCCGGTGGCGCCGGCGAAGACACTCATGGCGAGGCGCAGATTTTCTTCGACCAGACCCGCGCCGGGCATCGCAGGCGATTACATCAGACTTTGTGGATCGACGTCAATGACAAGTGCGGTAGGGCTCCAGTTGTGCTCCCGCGCATAGTGGCGCAAGTTGTGCAGGAGTTCGTTCAGTTTGGCGCGCGAGGCCGCTTTGATCAGGAGTTGGTAGCGATACTCGCTCTTGAGTCTTGGCACGGGCGCCTCGGCCGGGCCCAGCACCTTGACATTCTCGGGCGCCGGCTTGAGGAAGTTGCCTACTTCCTGGCTCATGGCGATAGCGTCCTCGATTTTCGGCGCACGCACCAGCACGTTCGCCAGCGCGCTGAACGGGGGATACCGCATCAGGCGCCGGAATTGCAGCTCTTTTTCGTAGAACGCGGGGTAGTCTTGCATGGATGCGAAACGGATGGCGTAGTGGTCCGGGTTCACCGTCTGGATATAGACCATGCCGGGAATGTCTCCGCGTCCAGCGCGTCCGGCGACCTGGGTCAGCAGTTGAAAGGTGCGTTCGGAGGCGCGAAAGTCCTGCACGCCCAGGCCCCCATCGGCCGACACCACGCCCACCAGCGTCACGTTGGGAATGGCAGGCCCCGTGGCGAGCATCTGGGG
>CAYSBM010000297.1:0-4683 GCA_964429095.1 uncultured Solibacteraceae bacterium
CAGGTTGATGAGCCCCGCATGCCCCACCAGACACTTATAGCGCGCCCTGGTGGCTTGCAGCCAGTTCACCAAGTGGCCGCCGTAACTGGCGCCGGCGGCGGCCGCGCGGCTGGCGTCCACAAAGGGGAAGCGGCGTGCGGCCTCCTCCAAAGCCTGGTTAATCTCCTCCGCCGGAGTCTTGAACGGATCAAACTGGATATCGCGCGCGAACTGCTCGCCGAAACCCGTCGAGCCGGTGTAGTTGGTCTGAATGACCACGTAGCCCGGCGTGGCCAGCAAATGGGGGTTCCAGCGCAAGAAGAATTCGTCCACGCTCATGCTATGCGGCCCCCCGTGGATCAAAGTAAGTACGGGATACCTCTTGGCGGCGTCAAAATCCGGCGGGAGCGTCAACAGGTTGTGGATCCGTTTGCCGCGTCGTGACGTGAACCAAAAATGCTCGGCAGGCCGCCAGTCGATCTCCAGCGCCGCCGCGGTGTTGAAGTCCGTCAGGCGGCCCCGGCGTCCGGCATCAAGATCCACGCGGTAGACTTCCGCCGGGCTCACCGAGCTTTCCCAATTGGCGATGAGCACCAGCCTGGCAGCGCGCTCCGCAATGAATAAACCCGAATATGCGCCCGCGGCCTGCTCAACGGCTTGCTTAACGCTTCCGCCGGCCGCCGAAACCGAGAAAATCTTCACCAGCCCGGCTTCCTCGGCAGTCATGTAGATGGTGCGGCTATCGGGCGAAAAGGTGAAGCTGTTCACCGAACGGTCCCAACCGCTGGTGAGCAAGGCCGGATCGCCGGCCGCAGGCCAAGAGAATCTTGCCAGCCGGTCTAGACTATACGTTACTCCAACCTCCCGCGTGGCCAGGGCATACAATGCCTTGCCGTCAGGGGCAAAAGCCGGCTTGGTGTAACTGGTTTCACCACGGGTCAGCGCCGCCGGCTCTCCGCCCGCGGCATCGACGCAGTATAAGTGGGTTACCACATTGGCGTATGCCGCTTGGTTGCGGTTCACCGTGGCCACGAAAACCACGAATTTGCCGTCCGGAGCCCACACTGGCTGCAAGTCTTCCCCCGTGTTGAGGCTGACACCGGCAAACCCCGGCTCGGCCGCCAGCTTAGTACCCGCCAGCAGGTCGCGCGCAGGGGCGCCTGGTTCAGCCGCCTGCACAAAAACATGTGTTTGCCGGTCATCGAGCCAGCGGTCCCAATGCCGCAAAGGAAAGCCTTCGTAAACGCGCGCCTGGTATTTGCGCGCCTTGCGCTCGGCATCGATTTTCCGGTTGGCGGCATCATCGGCTGCGCCCGGATAAACCGTACTCTGAAATAGCATCCTCCTTCCGTCCGGGCTAAAGCGGGGCAGCCTGGCTCCTGTAGAAAGGTTGGTGATGCGCATTGCCTCGCCGCCCAAGGCTAAGTCCAGCACATAGATCTGGCTGGCTTCGTCGCCATCTCTCTTGGCGCTGAAGGCGATGCGGCGGCTGTCGGGACTCCAGTTCACCCCGCTCTCACTGCCCCTGGGGAAGGTGATGCGCCGCGGCGCACCCATTCCGTCCGTTCGCACCAGCCAAAGGTCGGAAACCTCTTCTTTTTCGTCGTAAGACGGCTCAACCACCGAAAACACCACCCATCGCCCGTCAGGGCTGGGCGCCGGAGTGCCTACACGCTTCATACGCCACATGGTTTCGTGCGTCAGGGGCGTTCTTGCTGGAGCGGCCGCAGCGGCCAGCAGCGCCGCCAGTACCATCGCCAAGCTCTTCATCTTCCAATTTTCTCCATCCGATATCGCTCGCCTGCCTGGGTTGCAAACTCGATGTTCGGCAGCCGGCGCCGAAGCTCGACAACACCGCCGTCGCGATCGCGCGTCACCCGGACCTCATAGCCTGGCCAGGGATTCACCATCCGGCACAGGGCCCCCTTCTCGCTCAAAATCGAGACGTCTCCCACCTGGCGCCCGTCCCAACTGGCGCTCACCAGCATAGCAGCCTGGGCTCGCAGATCCCGGAAACGCGCCGGACCGAGATTATGCGTATTTGGAAACAGGCGAATCACTCCCGCATAACTTTGCAGCAGGCATTCGTTAAGCACCGCCGGAAGAGCCAGGTTCTCGGTCCATACTCCCATCCGCATCATGAAGTCGAAGTCCGTAGTGTCCCGATAGCGGCCGCCGATCTGGCGCACCCGGTCCTGCACGATTCCGTTGGGCATCTGCGCGTAGCGCACCTCGCGCTTGAACCATCCGAGATCCAGCATGCCCAGCCGCGCGCGGATGAGCGGCTGAAAGACCACGTCGTTACCCCCTTCCAGCCGGATGGTGCGGGCAGTGCGACGCGCGATCTCCAGAGCTTGTTGCCCCCGGTCCAATCCCACCTGTTCGCCGGGAAACACCGGCGCCAGCGTCACCGGAATGTTGTAAACCCATTCCACCGGCGCATTTTCCACATCCAGCCAGACTTCGCCGTAGGGCCCCTCGGCCTTAGGATAGGGAGCCAGGTTGCTCCGGATGACTATCCAACGCTCGCGTTCCTCCTCATCCAGACCCAGGATTTTCGAAGCCTCCACCACGGCGTCAAACAGGAACCTGGCCAGCGCCAAATCCATGATGCAATCTTTGTTCAATCTGTAGTCCACCGTGAAGCCGTAATTCTCCGGCGAGACCGTGGGGAAAACATGATACCGGCCGTCTTCTTCCTTGCGCAGATAAGCGGCGAGAAACCGGGCGGCCGCGCGCAAGGGCTTGTAAGCTCGCTTGAGATACTCCTTGTCCAGTGTATACAGGTAGTGCCACCAAAGACTTTGTACCGTCCAGGGGGTCTCGCAAATCTCGTAACCCCAACTCGGCACCGGATACGCAATGGTCTGGCTCGGCACAGGATAGGCCGAGTGGGGAAAAAATGCGCCGGGAAGCTCAAATTTCTCCCGTGCGTAGTTTTCGCTCAGCGGCAGCAGATTCTCCACCAGTTCGACATAGGGCCAGTGCTGGTCTACATGGTTCGACGAGAACACTCCCCACCAGACCTGCTGGGTGTTGTAATTCATGTGGTAGTCGCCGTGCCATGCGGTGCCAATCCTACCCCTCATCCAGTTGCCGAACAGTCCTGGCGCCACTTTGCCTTCCCGCAGGCAACAGGCGAGCCAGTACTGGTTGTGGTACCAGATCTGCTCCAACTCCCGGTCGGCGAATTCCACCGCCGAACGCGACCAGAATTCCCGCCAGCCCCTTTCTGAGTCCAAGCGCAATTCTTTAGCCGGACGTTGCGACAGAACCGCAACTAGGCTGCGGGCGTAGGAAGCGTTGTCAGGGCGGTCGCGGCTGGTCACCAGCGCGATATCGAGGCGGAACGGCTGGCTGGCGCCGGCGCGGAAAAATTCGCGTGCAGGCATGCCTGCCGGACGTTCACCGGGAACCTCGCGCGTCCACCTCCCGGCCAAGCGCCCGCACAGCAAGAAGCTGCGGTCCAGCTTCGAGGGCGCCGGATCGGGCTGCGCAGAGGTGGGAGCCACGGCTGGGAAACGCTGATAGCAATTGAATTCGGCGTAGCTGCCCCGCGAGGCGCCGTCCAGCGCAGGCGGGGGAAGTCTCGCCTCGGGATCATGGTTCGGATAGTAGGCCACCGAAGTGAACGGCGCTGCGGTATCGCCGGAGACGTGGACGTGGCCGGCATTCCAGTTGACGAACGCCAACAGGCGCACCGTGCGCTGGCCGCCCCGCAAATCATCGTGCGTCAGCGTAAGCTGAAATATTCCGTTGGATGGGTCCAGACGCTGCTCAACTATTTCCACTTGCCGCGCGTCCCAATGGATCCACACAGTGCCGCAGGGCCAGGGACGGGGCCAGCTCTGCGCATAGCTGGAACGCACCTTTTTCGTGTATTCGGCGAAGAAATCCACGCTAGTCTCCAGATACCGCATGTCCGGCTTTCCTTGGCGCTTGGCCTCGGCGCTGGCGCGTTCCCAGAGTTTCAGCAAATCCTTGAATTTCAGCACATGCTGATAATGGTCCTCGCTGACGCGGATGTCCCAGGAGTCTTCCTTGCCAATATGCAACCCCAGCGCGTCGGGCCGCACGGTGGCAACCACGCCAATGTCGCCATTGCCCATCAGCATGCCCTCGAAAAAGTTGGGCGTGGGCAGGGTGCGCACGATCGCGTGCCGCCTGGCGATCTCAAAGCCGTCTAGCGCCTGAACCTGCTCCGCTTCCCTGGCTGGCCGGGCCAGGCCCGCCGCCGTGGTCTGGAAGAAGCTTCTGCGTGTAGTTTTCATAAACCAGCCCTTACTTTCCTGGAGACTGTCAGCATACAATCAAACATCATGCGCCGCTTAACCATCTCGATCGTTCTGCTCTGGTTTGCCGCCGGGGCTTTTTGCGCCGCGGACCGCACGGCTTGGTTTCGCGAAGCCAAGTTCGGCATGTTCATTCACTGGGGTCCGTATTCGCTGGCCAGCGTGGAAGCTTCCTGGCCTCTAATGACGCCTCCCAGCAAGCGTTTCGGTTTCATAAGCGAAGCCGAGTACCGGGCTCTGCCGCAGCGCTTCAACCCCGTCAAGTACGACCCCGCCGCCTGGGCAAGGCTGGCCAAACAAGCCGGCCAGCGCTACATGGTTTTCACCTCCAAACACCACGACGGTTTTTGCATGTTCGATTCGCAGTTCACACGCTACAAGATCACCAACACGCCCTACAAGAAAGATACCC
>CAYSBM010000298.1:0-4674 GCA_964429095.1 uncultured Solibacteraceae bacterium
GCGTCCCCAAACGCAAACGCGCTTTGTGGCGCGCGAGATCGGCCAACCGGTACAACCAGCGCATCATGATGAGCGGGGAGATGAGCTGGCCTGCTCGATCCTGCCGGCGCAACCCTTGAGAGCTTCAAATTCGAATATCATCGCTTTGCCGCGCACAAGGAAACACAAGTAGTGTTCCCAAAAGAGCCGGAATCGGCGCGAGTGGTTCACCAGCCATTCGAAGCCGGCCCATCTCCACAGAGCTAGTAGCCGGATGCGCACCGAAATCTCACGCAATCTACACTCCGAGTAGTAGCGGAACCCGCCGGGGTCCGGACCGAAATCCCGGAAGGAAAAGCTGTGCAAGTGCCAGCGGTGTGTGGGATCGCAAAAAGAGCTGAAGTCGGTGTAATGAGGCGTCTCAATGCGAATCCGCCCCCCAGGGCGCGCCAGCCGGTGAAACTCTTCCACCGCGCGCACCACGTCGCTTAAATGCTCGATGACATGTATGGCGTGAATTTCGTCGAACGAACTGTCAGCGAACGGGTACGGAAAGTGGTCCAAGTCCGCCAATACATCGGCGCGCGACTGCGGATTCCGGTCGATGCCAATTGCGCCCGGCCGCTTATGGATGCCGCAGCCCACGTCCAGAATTTTCGGCTTGTGCCGGGTAGGATCCACCGCCACCATTTCAGTGTATATCCGGGTTATCCGCCCGCCGGCTCCACCGCTGCGCGCATTGACCGGCGCGATTGCGGCATGCGCCAGTCCGGACCATAAGCATGGATCTGATCACGGGCGAACTCGGCTTGCGGTAACTCGCAAGTGATCACCACCGTGCGCCCGGTGGTATCTACTTCGACCGCGTGCCGGAAAGCATCCTCCGGTGGCATTACAAATAAGCGGCACAGCATTTCAATGACATAGTCGTAAGTATGCTGGTTATCGTCGAAAAGCACAACGTTGTAAAGTGGAACCAGTTGCTCCTGTTCGATCGTCTCACCGCTGGTTCCGGGTTTGCCGCTGGAAGCCGCGCTCATGCCGTGTTGTTCTGACATCCTACTCCAACCGTGGTTGCCCTGTCTCGGCCCGCTCGGGAGGTGAAACCGGCTGGAGATAGCAAACAACTGCGGATGGCAGCGGGTGTGCCACAACTCTTCCAGCGCCTTTCCGAGCAGAGCGCCTGGACCGGCCAGCATCTCGAACAAGAATCCGGCCCGGTGCACGTCGTTCACGGCGCAGCGTACAAGCTTGGCGCCTTAACTCTCCAGCGCCAGCTCGGTACCCGGCGACGGCAGCACTTGATTCACAAGATTTTCTTCGGCCGTGCTGAGACTGACTGCTGTAGCCACAGTTGGCTTCACCCCGCCATCGCCTGACACCTGAGATTCGGTAACCTGGAAACATGAAAGGGCTTATCTTATTGTTGGCTTGCCTTTGCCTGACCGCCGCTGAACGGCAGGTAGCTGTAATCAGTCATCGCGGCGAGCATCTGACGCATCCGGAAAACACGCTGGCCGCCTACCGGGCTGCCATCGAACTGGGCGCCGACTACTTTGAGGTTGACGTGCGCACCACCTCCGACGGTCACCTGGTGCTGATGCATGACGGCAACGTGGACCGCACAACCAACGGCCACGGGGCCGTGGCTCAACTGACCTTTGTCGAGATCCGACAGTTGAAAGCCGGCGGTGAGCAGGTGCCTACCTTCGATGAGGCGTTGGCGCTGGCCAAGGGGCGGGCCGGTGTGTATGTCGATGCCAAGCGCGTTTCTCCGGAAGACTTGGTGGCTGCGCTCGACCGCCACGGAATGCGGGGCGCCGTGGTGATCTATGGCGGGCTGGAGTACCTCAAGGCGGTCCGGAAACTGTGTCCGGAGGCGCGCGTCATGCCCGAGGCGGTAAACTTGGCAATGGTGGAGAGAATTTTCGCCGAATTAAAGCCTCAAGTAGTCGCCTTCTCACGCCATGATTGGAAAGAAGACATCATCGGGGCTGTCCGCCGCACTGGCGCCGGCATGTTCGTCGACCGCCTCGGCCCCGACGATACGCCCGCGGCCTGGCAAGACGCGATCGAACGCGGCGCCACTGGCATTCAGACCGATCACGTGGCTGCCCTGGTCGCGTTCCTACGCACCCGCGGCTTGCACAAGTAGCCGGCCGTGTGGTGTTTGTTGGAAACTCTCCGCGGCCGGTTCACTAAGCGGATAAGAGGAGTTATTTGACCCCATGCAGCCTAGTCCCAGGACTCAAACTGTTCTTCTCGCAGCTTTTGTGCCGATCATCCTGATCTCCGGCGGTTGCAAGACGCAGAAAGCAGGCCAGCCGCCTCCCGGCCCAGTGGAGGTGGCAGTGGTTGCCATGAGCCCGGAGCGGGTGGCGTTGACCACTGAGTTGCCGGGAAGAACGTCGGCATATCTAGTGGCTGAAATCCGCCCCCAGGTGAATGGGTTAATTCAGAAGCGTCTGTTCCAGGAGGGCGCGTTGGTCAAGGCGGGCGACTTGCTTTATCAGATTGACCCCGCGCCTTATCAGGCTGCCTACAGCCAGGCTAAAGCCGCTCTGGCGACCGCCGAAGCAGAACTTGCCACCGCTCAGGCCAATCTCCCCGCCCTTCGCGCTCGGGTGGAACGCTATCGGGGGCTGGTCGCCATACACGCCGTTGGCCAGCAGGATTATGACGACGCCAGCGCCGCGCTGCGTCAGGCTGAAGCTGCTGTGGAAGCGCGGAAAGCCGCTGTGCAAACCAGCCAGGCGGCTCTCGAGAGCGCCCGCATCAACCTGTCCTATACACCGATCCGGGCGCCTATTTCCGGGCGCATCGGCAAGTCCCAGATCACCGTGGGCGCCCTAGCGTCCGCGTATCAGCCTACTCCGCTGGCGGTGGTGCAGCAGTTGGATCCCATTTATGTCGATGTGACTCAGGCCAGCGCCGAGTTGCTACGTCTGCGGCGGCGGCTGGAGAGCGGGGGCCTCAAACCGCGCGGGATGACACGGACCAAGGTGAGACTGCTGCTCGAGGACGGGACGCCCTATCCGCTAACGGGTACGCTCGAATTCCGCGATGTGACCGTGGACCAGACCACTGGCTCGGTCACACTGCGGATGGTTTTCCCCAATCCGCGCGAGTTGCTGCTGCCGGGGATGTTCGTACGGGCGGTTGTGGAGGAGGCCGTAGTCGAAAGGGGTATATTAGCGCCGCAGCAAGGCGTGGCCTACGATTTGAAAGGCCACCCCATAGCCTGGGTTGTGAACCAGCAGGGTGTCGTCGAGAAAAGGCCGCTCGAGCTGGACCGGACGATTGGAGATAAGTGGCTGGTCACCAATGGACTCGCTGCTGGAGACCGGGTGATCGTCGAGGGCCTTCAGAAAGTGCGCCCGGGTGTGCAAGTCCGGGCCGTCCCGTTCTCCGGTCAGGCGCAGCCCGCACCCCAAGCAGCTCCGCAGGGGAAAAAACATGTCTAAATTTTTTCTCGACCGCCCGGTCTTCGCTTGGGTGATTGCCATCGTGTTGATGGTTTTGGGCGGCCTGGCGATCTACAACCTGCCCATCTCCCAGTACCCGCAGATCGCGCCACCTTCGATCGCCATCACCGCTTTCTATGCTGGGGCGTCCGCTGAAACGGTGGAAAACAGCGTCACTCAAATCATCGAACAAAAAATGACCGGCTTCGATGACATGATCTACATGTCTGCCACCAGCGACTCTGCGGGTTCTTCCCGGGTCGAACTGACCTTCAAGCCGGGCACGGATCCGGATTTGGCTTGGGCCAAGGTGCAGAACAAGCTCCAACTCGCCATGCCCAGCCTCCCGGAAGTGGTACAGCGAACGGGTGTCAGCGTTAGCAAGTCCACACGGAATTACCTGATCATCGTGGGCCTGGTTTCTGAAGACGGCAGCATGGACGGAAATGATTTGCGCGACTACGCACAGTCGAATATTGAGAAAGTGCTGGCGCGCGTGCCCGGCGTCGGCGAGGTCGAAACCTTCGGCTCGCAGTATTCTATGCGGCTTTGGCTGAATCCCGACAAGCTGACCAATTACCAACTGGCCGTGGAGGACGTGATCCAAGCTTTGCGGTCTTATAACGTGGAAGTATCAGCAGGCCAGTTCGGCGGTGCGCCGGCTGTGCCCGGCCAGCGATTGAACGCTTCCATCATCGTCCAGAACCTGCTAAAAACGCCGGAGGAATTCGCCTCCATCCCTTTGCGCATTAATTCGGACGGCTCCGCGGTCCTGGTGAAGGATGTGGGGCGAACCGAACTGGGTACGGAATTCTACGATGTGGTGGTTAACCACAACGGCAAGCCCGCCGGAGGATTAGCCATCCGGCAGGCGCCGGGAGCCAATGCCCTGGATACGGCTGAGGCGATCAAGAACCGGCTCGAAGAAATGAGCCGGTATTTTCCCCACGGCATGAAGGTCGTCTATCCGTATGACACGACTCCATTTATCCGAGTGGCCATCGGCGAAGTCGTCAAGACCCTTTTTGAGGCGGTCTTGTTGGTTTTTCTGGTGATGTGGCTTTTCATGGGCAACCTGCGCGCCACTCTGATACCCACCATTGCCGTCCCCGTAGTTCTGCTGGGAACCTTCGCCGTTCTGGGCGCTTTTGGCTTTTCCATTAACATGCTGACCATGTTTGCCATGGTTCTGGCGATTGGACTCCTGGTGGATGATGCCATTGTGGTGGTG
>CAYSBM010000299.1:0-4651 GCA_964429095.1 uncultured Solibacteraceae bacterium
CCGCGGCTGCCCATCTCGCAGGTCGAGCAGGTCAAGCCCGCCGCTCCCATGTCCTGAATGCCGACGATGGCCCCGGTTTTCATAGCCTCCAGGCAGGCTTCCAGCAGAAGCTTCTCCATGAAGGGATCGCCTACCTGCACGTTGGGGCGCTTCTGCTTGGACTCCTCGGTGAACTCAGCCGAAGCCATCGAGGCGCCGTGGATACCGTCGCGGCCCGTCTTGGCGCCCACGTAAATCACCGGATTGCCCACGCCTGAAGCCCGGGCGTAGAAGATTTCGTCGCGCTTGAAAACCCCCAGCGCAAAAACATTCACCAAGGGGTTGCCGTTATAGCATGGCTCGAAAAGGCATTCTCCCCCTACGGTGGGGACCCCGAAGCAGTTCCCGTAGTGCGCGATGCCAGCCACCACGCCTTCGACGATCCGCGCGTTGCGCGCGCCCGCTGCCGGGTCGGTGAGCGGGCCGAAGCGCAGTGAATCCATGACTGCGATGGGACGAGCGCCCATGGTGAAGATGTCGCGCAGGATGCCGCCTACCCCGGTGGCGGCGCCCTGAAACGGTTCGATGAAACTCGGGTGGTTGTGAGATTCGATCTTGAAGGCGATGGCGTAGCCGCCGCCGATGTCGATGATCCCCGCGTTCTCGCCTGGCCCTTGCAACACACACTGGCTGCGCGTGGGCAGTTTCTTCAAATGCAGGCGCGAGCTCTTGTAGGAGCAATGCTCGCTCCACATCACGCTGAAGATGCCGAGCTCGGTGTAGGTAGGCTCCCGGCCAAGCAGGGAGCAAATCTTGTCGTATTCCGCCGCCGTCAACTGATGGGCGGCGACCATTTCTGCAGTGATGGCGCTCATCGGGATTGGGCTGCCAGCGAGGCAGCCATGGACTGGAATATTGCCAGCCCGTCGGTAGACCCCATCAACGGGTCGCTGGCGCGCTCCGGATGAGGCATCATGCCCAGCACGTTGCGTCCAGCGTTCAAAACGCCGGCAATGTCGCGCAGCGAACCGTTGGGGTTCTCTAGATACCGGAAGGCCACGCGATCCTCGGCTTCCAATTCGTCCAGCGTGCGCTCGTCGGCGACATAGCAGCCTTCGCCATGCGCGATCGGAATACGCAAACGCGCGGCCGGCGCCAGTCGGCAGGTGAAAGGAGAACGGACGGTAGCGACTGAGAGGGGAACCTCCCGGCAGATGAACTTCAGCCCCCGGTTGCGAATCAAAGCGCCGGGAAGCAGTCCGGTTTCGACCAGGATTTGGAAGCCGTTGCAAATCCCCATCACCAGCCCGCCTTCGGCGGCGAACTTGCGCACCGCCGCCATGACAGGCGAAAACTTGGCAATAGCCCCGCAGCGCAGATAATCGCCGTAGGAAAATCCACCAGGAAGAATAACCGCGTCAGCGTTCCCTAAACTGCTGGAATCGTGCCAGATAAACTCAGCATCCTGGCCCAGGTTGCTTTTTACGGCATACCATGCGTCGTGGTCGCAGTTGCTGCCGGGAAAGACTACCACGGCGAACCGCATCGCCTTAAGCTACCGCTGGAGCCGCCTTAGCCTTGCGGCGCGCTGCGCGTTTCTCAGCGGGAGGCTGGCGATCGCTCTTCTTCAAGTTCGGGAGCACGATGGGAGCCAAAAATTTCTTTTCCCCAAATTCGTCAAACTTGATGACGATATGTTCCTCGTTGCACGAGAGCACGCTACCAAGTCCGAACTTGTTATGCTCTACCTGTGCGCCTTGCGCAAAGGCTGGTTTACCTGCCATGTTGTTGTCGGCCTCTGTTACCAAGATAGCAGATGGCAGAGCGATTGTCGAATCGTAGGTCCTTGATGGCAATAGCCTTGCCAGCCGTACCGGCGCAGGCCGGCAGGGGCCTTCATACGCGGTCCATTTCCAGGAACTCCCGGATGTGGGGATGCGGGCTGGCTTCCAACTCGCCAACCGGCCCGAAATAGATCACCTTCCCGTCGTGCAACACCACCACGCGGTCGGCGACGCGGCGCATCAAGTCCAGGTCGTGAGTCACCACAACGGAAGTCAGACCGAGTTGCTCTTTGAGGCGTAGCATCAGATTCGCCAAGTGGTCCGACATGATGGGATCCACCATGGTTGTGGTCTCTTCGTAAAGTACGCATGCGGGTGGCTCCGCCAGCGCCCGAGCAATGGCTACGGCGCGCTTATAACCGGTGGAGAGGTCCGAGGGATAAGCTTCGGCGTAATCGGCCAGTTCCACCATCGCCAGCAGCCCCCGGACCACATCTTCTTTGTTGGCGGCATTGTAGTCTTCCCGTAACTCCAAGGAAAAAAGGATGTTTTCAGCCACCGTAAGAGAATCAAACAATGCTCCGGATTGAAACACCATGGTCACCTTTTTCCGGATGCGGCGCAAAGCGGGTTCCGAATAATCCGTGATGTCCTCGTGCGCCACGATCACACGGCCGGCAAGCGGTATCAAAAAAACCATGATGGGCGCCAAAGTTACCGATTTGCCCACGCCGCTGCGGCCAATGATGGCAACGGTCTCCCCCGCATCGATGTGGAAGCTTACGTCGTCCAGGACGGGGTAATCGAACGTCTTATAGACATGGCGGAATTCAATATAGTGCGGAAACTGCTCAGACATGTCTGACCCATTCCTGGGATGGTTTCGCGTTGGCGAACCAGCTCTCGTCTGCTGGCCGGTGGCCTGCGCCGAAAATCTGCCTGGCGCCGCATGTGCGCCAACTCGATCCGCAGTCCAGCACAGCGCCCGGCTGTCTCATGAGAGAATGATAACATCCGGAATGGATCTATTTGCCGATTGGCGGCGGGGCGAATTGACTGTATAATCAGATAAAACAAGACGATGTCGTTTTGTTCTAATATTTTGGTGCCGGCGGCGGTTTTGGCGGCCGCCTCCGTGGCTTCGGCTGCTTCGCCACAGCCTCAGGCGGTGAGTGTCGTCCGCCCCGACGCCCGCACCGGACGCCTTGTGCGCACCGTGACGCCTCTTCGCCGGCCGGGTGGACAAACCGGCCCGGCGCGGCGTGAGCTTCAAGCGATCGTGCAGGAGGCCGCCAGCCGCTACCAGCTTGACCCCTTGCTGGTGGATACGGTGGTTCAAGTCGAAAGCGGCTATAATGCGCTGGCGGTTTCCAGTAAAGGCGCCGAGGGGCTCATGCAGTTGATTCCGGCAACGGCGCGCCGTTTCGGCGCCCACGATACGTTCGATCCCCGGCAAAACATTGAAGCGGGCGTGCGCTATCTGAGGTACCTCAAGGAGATTTTTGAGGACGACCGGCTGGCGCTAGCCGCCTATAACGCCGGCGAAGCAGCGGTGGTGCGCCACGGTTGGATTCCCCCTTATCCGGAAACCCGCAATTATGTTGGGATGATCAGCCGGCGCTACCAGCAGGCCAGGGAATCGGCGGATGTTAAAGCGGCTGGTCCGCCGACCCCCGCGGCAGCGCCGAACGAGCCGCCGCACCGGCCTATTGAGTATTACATTGACGCGGAGGGCAAGCTGCACATCCGTACACGGTAGGGTCAGATGGTTTCTCTGATGCCTCCATCGGCGACGCGGCAGGGCCGGCCCAGGTGGGTCAGGGCAGTGGCGTCTTTTTTGGCGCTGACGGCTGCCGCCGTACCGGCAGAGACGCGCACCGCCGCGCTCAAGGTTACCAGCGTGCGCTTCTGGTCCTTGGGCGAGATCACGCGCGTGGCCATCGAAACCAACGGCGATTTCCGTTTCCGCCCGGTCCGGCTGCGGGACCCCGAGCGTCTCTTCTTCGATCTCTTGGGAGTGAAACCCGCCGAGGGCAAAGGAGGGATGCGCACGATTCCGGTCCGCGACGGGATCCTGAAACAAATCCGCATCGCAGAAAACCAGCCGGGCACTACGCGGGTGGTGCTGGATCTGGATTGCGAAATTGATTACAAGGCGTCGCAACTGTCTTCGCCCGAGCGCTTGGTGGTCGAGTTGCGGCGCCGGGACGCGCCCTCCCCGTCTGCGGTGGCGCCGGGCTCGAGCCGCATTGAACGGTTGGGCGAGGGAATCACCCGGCCGGAAGCTCGGCAGAAGCCCGCGCCCCGGCGGTTTGAGCTGCACGCCGCCCCGCGCCCGGCGGCCGGGCGAGCCCCCCTGCTGCCCGCTCCGCCTACGCTGGCGCTGGATACCGCGCCGTCGCGGCTGCCCGCCTATGAGGAACTGATTGCCTCCGCCCCACGATCCATGCAACGGGAAGCGCTGGCCGAAGCCGCCGGCGGTCGCGCCAAACCAGCCCCGGCGGCGACCGTTTCCGCGCCGGCAACGCCAGCCAGGCAGAACCGTGGCGGCGGGAGATCCTTGACCCGGGCGTTGGGCTTGAAGGTGGTGCGCGTGGTGCTGGATCCCGGCCACGGGGGACATGACACCGGAACCATCAGCCCCGGCGGAATAGTTGAAAAAGATCTGGTTCTCGATATTGCACTCCGCCTCGGTCCTCTCATCGAGGAGCGGCTGGGCAGCGAAGTCATTTACACCCGTAAAGACGACACATTCGTGCCCTTGGAAGAGCGCACCCGCATCGCCAACGAGAAGCAGGCCGACCTGTTTCTATCCATCCACGTCAACAGCTCCCCTTACCGCTCGGCCGCCGGCGCGGAAACCTATTACCTGAATTTCACCACCTCGC
>CAYSBM010000300.1:0-2901 GCA_964429095.1 uncultured Solibacteraceae bacterium
GCGCACCTACACAGGTCTTGCCGTAGCCGGACCCGATGACCTTATCTTTGGCTGGTCGCCCCAGCCGGTGGCATGCGGACACGGCTTGGTAATCGGAGATGGACAGGTTTATCCGGAAGTGAATTTTACGCTGCCGGCCATCGAAATCATGGACGGCACCTGGAGCGAGGTCGTCCGGCAATACGAGGAGATGGCGCATCAGATCCTCCGGCGCGCGGCCGCGTTGAAGGCGCCGGGCATTGTGCTCGAATTCGAGCTGCTGCCTGCCATGACCAACCGGCCGGAGTGGGGCGCCGAAATTACCGCGCTGCTAGCCCGCCACTTGCGCCGGGCGCATGAGGATCATGGTTTGCGCGGCGCGCTGCGCGTCACACCCACCGATATCCGCGATCAGGCCAAGCCGCCCCTGTTGCGCCAGGGTGAGCCTTGGGAACGCTTGCGCCGGAGTTTTGAACTTTGTATCCAGGCTGGGGCCGACATCGTCTCCATCGAGTCGGTTGGCGGCAAGGAAGTTCACGATCAGGCGCTGATGTACGGCGACGTGCGCGGGCTGGTCTTTGCTCTGGGTGTTCTGGGCGTGCGTGACATGCGCTGGCTCTGGGGGGAGATCACGGCCTTGTGCCACGCTGGGGAACGCGTAGTGCCCGGCGGCGACACGGCTTGCGGTTTCGCCAACACCGCCATGCAACTGGCACATCAGAAAATGCTGCCGGAAGTTCTAGCGGCCGTGGACCGCGCCATGAGCGCGGTGCGCAGCCTGGCGGCGTTCGAGGCCGGCGCCGTGGGCCCCTCCAAGGACTGTGCTTACGAGGGACCGATCATCAAGGCTATAACCGGTTGCCCCATCTCGATGGAGGGCAAGTCGGCCGCCTGCGCGCACTTCAGTCCGCTGGGCAACATCGCCTCGGCAATGTGCGACTTGTGGAGCAACGAGAGCGTCCAGAATGTGCGCCTTCTGAGCGGCAACGCGCCGGAGGCGTTCACCGAACTGCTGGCCTACGACTGCCGCTTGATGAACGAAGCTACGCGCAGCGGCGGCGCCCGCTTGCTGCGGGACTGGTTGACAGCCTCCGACCAGTGGCTCAGCCCGCAGGCTGTCATCCTCAGCCCTGAAGCCACCTGGGAGCTCGCCCAAGCCATTGTCACGGCCGAGGGCGGCTACCGGCGTACGGTGGCGGTGGCGCAAGCTGCCGTCCGGCTGTTGGAAGGCGCCGTTTCATCCGGCAGACTGGCGCTCGCCTCGCGCAAGGAAAGGGTGTGGTTGGACCGCATTGCCGCAGAATTGGCCGCGTTGCCGGCAAGCGAAGCGGAGTTGCTTGCAGAAATGAAGGTGAAGTACGGTTCCGTCTTCGCACCCTCCAGCTACGGGCTGGAATAGCTGAGCGGAAATTGGTACAACACAGCTATGCCCGCTTCCGCCTCGCTGGCGCCGGTGATGTGGCAAGAGCCCATCACGCCCGCCTTGCTGGCCGGGACTCCGTTCAATTGCTTGGTAGTGGATCCCGCCGCCAAGCCGCCGCAACAGGCCGCTGTCCTTCAAGCACGTCAAGCCGGCCTGGAAGTTGTGACGCTGGACGCTGCTCCAGCCGAGGTGCTGGATGCTTGCCCCTGGCCCAGGGTGGAATCCGGAGGCCAGGATGGCGCCGGCGCCGGCCCCACCGGTTTGCCATGGATCGAATCCAACGGCTGGCGCGTGCGGCTGGCGCGCGCCAAGACGCCGGGCGGAAACATATGGGTCCGTTGCGGCAAGCTGCCGGAGAATACGGCGCTTCCTCTGTCACCTGAGAGTTACGCTCTGGCGGTGGCGGACGCCGCCGCGCATGGGGGGATTTGGATCGTTGAACTGGATGGCGAGTTGCGCCGCCGTATGGCGGCAGGCCAGCCGCGTGCCGTAGAGACCTGGCGCCAGCTGGTGACGGCCGCCGCGTTTTTTGCCCGCCATGAGGCGTGGGCGGCGATGCCGCCGCAGGGCATGCTGGGGGTTGTCTCGGACTTTGCCGGCGGCAACGAGTTCCTCGCCGGCGAACTGTTGAACTTGCTCGCCCGCCGCCAGGTAGGCTACCGGGTCATACTCTCGCGCCAGGCTTCGCTTGCGGCTACCCAAGGCTTATCGGCGCTGCTCTATGCCGCTCAGTCCGCGCCGGCCGGGGAGGTGCTTGACTTGCTGATATCGTTTGCTCGCGCCGGTGGCTTGGTGATTCTCCCTGCCGCCGCCGTCGCCTGCATCCCCCCAGGTACGGATGAGCCGGATGCGCAGGCTGGCTTCCAGGTGCGCGCGGTGGGTCAGGGGCGTTTCGCTGTGGCGAGGCAGAATTGGGATGATCCATACACGGTGGCGCGCGACGTCCATGTATTAATGAGCCGCCGCCATGATCATTTGCACCTTTACAACGCATCTTCGATCAACTCCTATTCCACCGTGGCGGCCGGCGGTGACGGCGTGGTGCATTTGCTGAATTATTCCCTCCGGCCACCGGCTTCGCCCGTTACCCTGGCTGTGCGCAGGCGTTACCGGGAAGCGCGCTTCTGGAGCTTGGGCGCAAACGCGCCCACCGATGTGAAAATGCTGGCTGAAGCGGACTGGCTGGAGATGCCCTTGCCTCCCTTTTCGGTGTATGCTGCTGTTGAACTGAAGGCGTGAAGGAAATCATGAGTGGCCAATACTCCCGCCGCGCGTGGCTGGGATCTGTGACGGCTTCTGCCGCCGGGCGGTTCGGCGCTGCTCCGAGCCGGATTGCGCCCCACGCCGCCGTCTCCGTGGCCAAGTGTTACGGCTACGGGATGGAAATTGTGCCTGCACTGGCGAAAATGTTTGACCAGATCGGTGGATTAGGCCGCTTGGTGGCCGGCAAGACAGTGGCCGTGAAGCTGAACCTCACTGGAAGCCCCAACTACCGTTTG
>CAYSBM010000300.1:2911-4644 GCA_964429095.1 uncultured Solibacteraceae bacterium
CGCCGGCCGGGCGCAGTGGGTTCATCCCCGCGTGGTGGGTGCGGTGGTGTATCTGCTTGGACGTGCTGGAGCGCGGCGAATACGCCTGCTGGAAAGCCCTTGGTCCACTTCCGAGCCGGTTGAGGAATACATGCTTCAGGCGAACTGGGATGTGGACGCCATCCGTCTGGCCGCCCCGCATGTGGAGTTTGAGAATACCGGCTATCTCGGCAGCGGCAAGTCCTATGTCCGGCTTGCTGTGCCGCACGGCGGTTTATTGTTTTCCGCCTATGACTTGAACCACTCTTACCTGGATTGTGACGTCTTTGTTTCGCTGGCGAAAATGAAGGAGCACAAGACCACAGGGGTGACTCTGGCCATGAAAAATTGTTTCGGCATGACGCCCTGCACAATCTACGGCGACGAGGCGCCCGAAGACGCTCCTGGCATCGAGCCCCGCGGCGGCCGCGGCCTGTTCCACCACGGAAAGCGCCAACCTGCAAAGCCTGCCCTGCCAGAGAAAGATCCGTCCTCGCCGCGGCAGGGAGGCTACCGCGTGCCGCGTGCTGTGGCGGACCTTGTGGCCGCCCGCCCCGTGCATTTGGCTATTATCGATGGCATTCACACAATGGCCGGTGGCGAAGGACCCTGGATTCAGGGATGCCGCGCGGTGGAACCAAATCTGTTGGTGGTGGGAAACAATGTGGTTTCCACAGACGCCGTAGCCATGGCGCTGATGGGCTTCAATCCTCTGGCGGACCGTGGTGAGGCGCCCTTTGAGAATTGCGACAATACTTTGCGGCTGGCGGAATCGCTTGGCGCCGGCACGCGCGATCTCGGCCGTATCGAGATTGCCGGAACCGCCATCCGCGATGCAGTGTTCCCATTTCGCGCCCGTCGCGCGGCGCGATGAAGCGGAAATGATTCCAAGGAGAAACTGCTGTGGACAAGAAAAGATACGTTGCGGGAAGTGTGGTGGTCTTCCTCGTGTACATGGTTTTCGACTATTTGGTCAACGCCGGAATCCTGCGCAGCACCTATGAGTCTGAACCCCTCAAGTCGCTTTGGCGCAGCGATATAGCCAGCAAGATGTGGATTTTGTGGCTGGTGAACCTAGTCTGGTCGTTCCTGTTCAGTCTGATCTATGTCAAAGGGTATGAGGCCCGGGGAGGCATGATGGAAGGGGCGAGTTTTGGTTTTTGGATTGGCCTGTTTGTAGCCATACCCATGGCCTTTGCTCAGTACGCCATCTACCCCATCCCGTTCTTCTTGGCCTTTCAATGGTTTGTTTTCGGCACCATACAGGCCGTGCTATGCGGTGCAGCCCTGGCTTTGGTTTACCGCCCGGCCAGGCCAACAGTGCGTGCTGTAGGTGAATAGGCAAAACCTCTGAGTTCTGGCTGGCCAAAGCCACCGAAGGGCGCATTGTTGTTCGCTTAGTACCATTGTGATCGGCGATTAGCCGTTTACAATGAAGGTGGACCATGTGGTGTTAAGACCATGCAGTGTCTGGTGTGCCGCAAGAAGATCGGGTGGTTGAGGCGGCTGCGGGACCGCGAGTACTGTTCCGATGCTCACCGGCGTAACGCGCGCGTTCTTTCGGCGCGCGCTCTTCGCGATGCCAGCCAGCTTTGGGGGGATGATGATGTCTGGCCGGTGGAGTTGATGGTCTCCACCCCTCCCGCCGCCAAGCCTCCAAACAACTTCGTTCGTCTGGCGGCCATCCCCTGTGCAGGCTTGGTGCTGGTGCTGGT
>CAYSBM010000301.1:0-1053 GCA_964429095.1 uncultured Solibacteraceae bacterium
CGCCCTTGTCCAAGTCCTGCCGTCATTGTACGACCAGGCCTGATAGTAACGGCCAAGCCGTGTGCGCATCAACATCAGCAGTTTCCCAGGCGTCACCTCCGTGACGGAGGGCTCGCTTGCCCCCGATACGTAGCCGCCGGGTTCGAGCAAAACAAACAGTTCACCGTCCTCGTTGCGCCGCCATGTCTTGCCGTCGTCGTCGCTGTAGAAGATATAGGAGGCAGTGAAAGACGGGTCATAGAAATGGACATCGGTCGAGATGAAAATCCCATTCAGAAAGGCGCCCGGAATAGGCCCGCCCTCGCGCAGCCAGGGTTGATGGGCGCCGGGCTGGCCAAGGCCGAGGTAGACCGGCAGGATAATGCGGCCGGAACTGGTGCGCAACAACGTGTCCTGCAAGAAAACAGCGGTAGGCGGACCTTTGGCGTTGATCACTACCGGCGCCGACCAGGTCTTGCCTCCGTCCTCAGAACGGCGGAAAAGCGCCTCCACGTCGCGCATCGTCGCCGCGTCCGGGGGGCGCCGCATGCTGGCCAAGCCGATAGCATTAGCCGACAGCCGCACCAACGCCCGCCCCTCGACCGTCGCCCCGGGCGCATCTTTGGCTGTAAAGGGGGGGGACCAGCTTATGCCTCCATCCTCGGAGATCCGAAACTGTGTGCCCGCATTCAGAAGGATCCGACCGTCCGCCAATTCCACGAAGCTGACCGTATGCCCATAAGTTTGCTCATGCAACGCCAGCATCAACTCAGGGGGGCTCATGGGGACATTCTTTTGTTCCCCCGCCGAAGCCGGCGCAAAGAATACCCCCACCAGCAGAACACCAACGGTAAGCCTTCCCAGAAGCGGTGCGTCAATCATTGCAGAAAGACTCCAGAAGTCATTTGATTTGCAAGCCGTACAAAGTTGCCATGCGGGCCAAAATGCGGAACCGAACCGCTTGCCCCTTGAACTTGCCGATGGATCCCGCCGTCCAGCGCACCCGGTGCCACAAATTGTCTCCGGTGACCGCCGGGCAATCCCGGCGCGTGAATCCCGGAAAAACTTCTTCGC
>CAYSBM010000301.1:1063-4637 GCA_964429095.1 uncultured Solibacteraceae bacterium
CGGGAGGTAATGTTAAGACCGGTCCAGTCTTCCTTGGGACCGGCATCGAATAGCTCTGCCATGGGATTTACCACTTCGACACGCAATTCGCGATCCACATCCGCATTCAGGTACAGATCCTCCCCTTCCACCAGCAAAGGCCTTGTCAGGATCGCACCGACAGGCTCGTCGAATCGCAGCCCTGCGAACCGGTCAAGTGGAAGAGTGGCCAAGCCGATCTTGTTCGGCCGATAAACCACTGGTCCTTTCCGGCCGCGGGGCAAGTAATCCACAGCGGTGCCATCATCGACGATGGGCTCCACGCCGGGAGAGTGCGAGTAACCGCCGCCAGTATAGTAGAAACGCATCCGCTCGCCGTGAATAACTGTCTGGCACAGATAAACCAGCATAGCGTCGAACTCCCCGGCAGCTCCTCGGGCAAGGAAGGGCTCCCCAGGGCACGGAAGCTCCCCCGTGTCTCCGTCCCGGCTCGTCGCCAGGTGGATTTCCATCACCCCTTGTCTGGCCATTTCCAGCATATGCGCCAAACCGAAGTAAATTCCTTCGTGACGGAACACCATCATGCTTTCGACTTCCGGCCATGTGGAATCCATGGGATTGAAAACGGTCTGGCGTGGAGACCAGTTCTTCAAATCCGCGCTTTCTTGGCGCACAATGTAACGCTTGCGCTGCGTTGGATATGCCACTTCGCTCAACTGCCGGTGAAACAAGACATAGCGTTGGAGGCGCTCATCCCAGAGGCACGCGGGGAACCCTCCGCCGGACCCCTGCCGGACACCGCCCTCCCGCTGATGCCACCTGATGCCGTCTGCGCTCTGGGCAATTCCCAACCAACCGCCATACCATGAACCATCCGCGTGCACGGGCCATGTGCCAATCGCTTTGTAGCGCCCTTCTGCATCCTGCTCGCGCGAATCCTGAATCAAGGAAAGGCCCCTGACCAACGATCTGAACGGCTGAAGCAGGCACAGGTTGTTGACCTTCTCGCCGGCAAATTCGAGCAGGTTCAGGGGAGGTTTGGTCCAGTGGATGCCATCGCGGCTGGTGGCATACCCAGTGCCGCTGCCCTCTTTGGTAGGCTGCACGATGTTATACCATAACTTGAACACGCCTTCTTCCGGGTCATATGTGGCAGCCTGAGCCTGGACGCCACCTGTTGAGCGAGCGTTTCTCTCCCAAAGCTGGTCGGCCTCCAGGACCGGATTTTCCGGTGCTTTCTTGACCTTCCCCAAGATGCGGCGGACTTGGAACCAATCGCACAGGAGGTGGTTGTCAACCAAGAGTTGCCTCACGGAACCAATCCGCAGTGCCGGCTCGGCGGGTTCAACTCCCAGCTTCACCCAGTTGTGCGCCGCGGGCGGAACCGGCTGGCCACCGGCGACCACCGCGGCCCACCCCACCCCTAACACCTCTCTTCGGGTCCACAGCTCGCCCGTTTTCATGAAAACGCGCTTCTCCACTCCCCGGGTAAGAGTTCGCAATACTTAGCCCGCGGAGACAGCCTTCTCTTTACCAGATTAGCCGCAAGGTGAGCTGAAGCGACCTTGCTGGTGTGCCATTATACTGCTTGGTCACAATGCCAGTGTCCGGATCCGGCGTCTGAAGGCCCGGCCTGTTAATCACATTAAAGAAGTCGGCGTTGAAGCGTACGGAAAAACGCTCGTTGATGCGCACATTCTTGAAGGCCGAGGCGTTCATGAGGAAATATTTTGGCCCCAGCATGTACTGTTTCCGCCAAGGGTGCAGGTTGTTGTCATAGCTGACCCTCTGAAGCTTCCCATCTTTCATGGGAACCCAAACATAGTTGCTCTCATAGTAGGGGTACATAGGGTCGCTGGAGCTGCCGCCGTCTTTGGGCGTCGGAATCAATGGGGCATGGGAAGGCGTGTAGTTAGAAGGTACGCCCATGACCCCGTTAGGCTTACCATTGGAGGCATAGCTATTGATGAGGTTGGCAGGGATGTAGCCGTTGTACCAGAGGTAACCTTCGTAGCAAACCCCGCTACGGCAATCCTGGATTGGGTACTTGGTTCCGTAAACCTCGATTTTTCCAATGTTCCAATTCGTTGTTGGCAATGCAAACCATTGGCTTAGAAGCTGAATCGTGCCCGCTACCTGCCAGCCGCCGATGACGCGGTCCAGCAGGCCGCCCGCGTTCCGGCCCAGCAGCTTGCCGCGGCCGAAGGGTAGATCCACAAGCCAGTTCGCGTTGAGCCGGTGGTGGGGAACATCCGTGTCCCGGTGATAATTCAACAACCGGTTGCGGGCCTCAAGGTCAGTGGGCACTGCACCGGGCAGAAATTGCTCCAAACCCAGGATCGCGTCGTCGGTGGCACCCTCTCCCCCGGCTCGCGAAGCATTGGTGTTGGTGAAGTAGACTTGGAATGCGTATCCCTTGGAATAGCGGTGCTGCAATTCGGCGTAAATCCCGCTGCCATACGACACCCCACTCTTACGGTTCTCGTCGATCGGGCCCAAAACCGTGTTCTCCAACGGCCGCCTCGCTACCGAGGCGTATTCGCCGGTTGGCAAAGGTAGGCCGGTGGTTGCATACCAAATGTAAGAATTGGATGCCTCGTTCAGTTTGAGGATTTGGCCCGTACGGGCTCCATGACTGCCGGCGTAGCCCACTTTGAAACTGGTTTGCGGGAAAACCTCACGTTCGACAGTCAGGTTCCACTGGTGCGCCCGGGCCGTGGGCTGGTTGGGGTTGAAAAACAACACGCGAGCCGAGCCCCGCGTAATGTTCCGGGGCTGGTTGAGGTTAATAACGTCTTTGCTGTTCACGCCGGCGATAATGGTCGGCACGGAGCGCAGACTATAGTTCGGCAAACCGTCAGGGCTTTGCGCAGCGTCGATGCTGCTGGCCGTAAACAGCGCCGACATCGGGGTGTTGGCCGCCATCGTCGCATCAAAGAATTTCAAGGGCTCAGGGTACGAATAGATGGAATAGCCGCCGCGAATGACCAGCGGCCGGTCTGCGGAACCCAATTGATAAGCAAAGCCGGAGCGCGGTCCGAAATCCCAAAGGTTACGGTACATGAATCGCTCGGGGAGTCCTGCCTGTTGAGGAGTAGTGAACTTAACCCCTAGTCCGCTGAAAGTGGAAACGACGCTGGGGACCGTGTAGCCCATTCGAGAAAGTTCTTCAACCGGCCGGCCCAACACCAGTGCCTTAGTTTTCACATCAAAGCCCACCAAAGTGTTGTTCTTCTCAACAGGCGGGGTGTTGTACTCGTACCGAACGCCGTAATTGAGGGTCAACCGTGAGTTAACCCGGAAATTGTCCTGGAAGTAGCCAGCCCTCTGACTCACCCACATGTTATACCAACTGCGGTTTAAATTGACTGAATACAGCGAAGCGACACCTATGTATAGGTTCGCCGCGTTATGCCCCGTAAAAGTAGTCGCGGCATACGACGAACCCGACTTTGGATCGTATAAGGCTGTGGCCAGGCTGGCGTACTCTGACGTGCCCATCGCGTTACCCTGAGCTGTGAGCGTGTCCAGCAGTTCGTATCGAAAACGCCCGCCAACCTGTAGCTCATGCCGCCCAGAACCTTTCGTGAAGTTG
>CAYSBM010000302.1:0-4624 GCA_964429095.1 uncultured Solibacteraceae bacterium
GGGCCTACATCCTGACGGTGATCCCCCACATCGGCCGGTTGCTGCAACCCGATCCGGGATCGGTGTTGAAATGGGCCGAGAAGCTGCTTATCTTGCAGCCGCCCACGCCGGAGCTGGCTGCGGAAATCCGGCAATCCGGCCTGCCAGTATTGGATCTGACCGGAAGCCAAACGCGCTAGCCGGCGTTGGAATTCAGGGGCCGGAAGTCGAGCAGGCGGCAGTCGTCGCAAAGGATGCGGCGCCGGCAATAAGGGCGCCGGCAGCCGACAGCGCCTTCCAGCAGAAAACAAATGCGGCCCAAATGATGGAAGGCCTGGCCCCGGATCAGCGCCAGGTCCCCCGCGCGCAGTTCGCTTTTCAGGAATTCGGACGCTTGCACGAAGTCGTAAAAGCCACGCGCGTTCTCCGGAGACATCCCCCGGCGGAGAGCGCGTTCGACGCCTTGCTGGCAGCGCTCGCCGATAAAAACAACCATGTCGGTGGCTTCGCGCGCCGCGTCGGCGAAATAATGCATACGCTCGCGCGGCTTGCGCCGGAAATCCGAGCAATCGCTTATAACCAGAATCTTGCGGGCGGCCTGGGCCTCGCGCATGACCTCCATGGCGCGATCGAAGCTGTCCACGCTGCCGTTGTAGTCGTCGCGGAGAATGACCGCGCCGTTTGCAAGCCGCCAGGCCGACATACGCCCCCTGTAGGGCTTTACGCCGGCAATCGCTTCCGCCGCTTTCTCCAGGCTGACGCCCAGAGCCAGCGCCGCCGTCATGGCGGCCAAAACCGAATCCAGCCAGTGTTTGCCAATCAGTTGCGTGCGCACGCGGCAGCGCCCGGCGGCGCCCACCGCAGTGAACTCCAGACCTCCGGGCCACTGGGAAGTCACCTCCACCGCCCGCAGCATGCATTCGGCTGAATTTCCGAAATAGCAGACGCGCTGGCTGCCTGGCGGTCTCATACAGCGTACCCTGTGGTCAGCGGCGTTCAAGATCACCGTGCCCTCGCGATTCATGAACCGCATCAGGCGGGATTTCTCCCTTGCAATCTCATCCAGGTCCCGGTAGGCCTGGGTGTGGGTGCGCGCCACGTTCAAGATGACCACTAAATGGGGTCGCAGCGCCCATGAGGTCTTGATCAGATTGCCGGGTGAATCTGTGGCGGCTTCCACAACCGCGAAGCGGTGCCAAGGGCGCACCCGCAAGATAGTGCGCGGTAGACCACGCCTGCCGTTGTTGTTGCCCCGGGTCATGATAGTGGGCGCTTGGCGAGCCAATATCGCTCCGAGGCATTCCTTAGCCGTAGTCTTGCCAAGGCTGCCGGTAACGGCAATGAAAGTGGTCCGGCGAAGCAACTGCCGCCACAAGATCGCCAGCGCCAGCACCGGCAGGTTGGCCAGGATTGAGGCTATGTTACGCCAGCCTTTGCGCAACCCCACCCCCCACGCCGGACCAGCCGAGCCGGCTGATGATGTAACGCCGCTTCCCCGGCGGCTGTTGAATTTCATGGCGCCGCAAGACTTTGACTTGCGCGTCCGGACCTAAAAGGACGCTCAACTCGGCCGCCATGCGAGCCTCGAGCGCCGCGGCATCGGCGGAAGCCGCCGGTATGATCTGGATTTCGAATTCCCGCCAGCCGTTCTGTACGAACTGATATTGCCGGAGACCCGTAAACCGCTTAAAGAAGCTCGCCACGAAGCGGGGCGGCAACGTGCGGCCGGAGGGCAGACGGATCACGTCGTCAGTGCGTCCGTCCAGGCTCGCCAACATCCGGAAACCGCGGCCGCAAGAGCATCTCCTGGCCGACAAGCTGGCCACGTCCCCCAAGCGGTAGTTGATGAGCACAGTAGCGCGGTTCACCAAATTCGTAATGACGACCTCGCCGTTCTCTTCCGGCTCCGCGTCGCTCCCATCGGGCCGCAAGATCCGCAGGTGGCAGAGGTCGTCGTGCAGATGAATGCCCGCGGAGGTTTCGCAGGAAAATCCAATGCGGAAACTCTCAATCGCGTTATAAAGCGTCCAGACCGGAATGCCGAAGCCGCGCTCGATCAGCTCGCGCCCTTCCGGTGTCATCTGCTCGGCGGTGTAGATGACCACACGAGGACGGGCCAGTTCCCAACCGGCGGCCGCAACCTCTCTAAAAAAGGCATCTATCCGCATGCCGTGGCCGGCGATCACATGCGGCCGGAAACGGTTGATGAGGCGCAAGGTTTGGGCAGCATCCTGTTGCTCCGGCGCCTCCATCCACAAGCCAAGCAGCGGGAAAACCATTCGCGACTGGATGTAAGTGCGGCCGGTTACTACGCTGCTCAGGGAATTGCGCAGCGAACAGGTGCGGTAGAGGTAGGGCACGCCTTGGAGAGCGCGGATGGGCGTGCGCTCGCGCTCCTTGCGGGCTACGTCTTCCAGAACCGATCGTGTATCGTGCCAGATCTCCACCGGTTCGCCGGTAGTGCCGGAAGTTGTAAACCGCACCGCATCCTGTGCGCCGGCGGCAGTGGATAGGAAATCTCGTGGATGGGCGCGGAGCTGATGCTTGTCAACCACGGGCAACAACCGCAGGTCGTCTGCGCCACGTATGTCTCGGGGATCCAACTTCAGTTGCGCAAACAAGCGCTGGTAATAGGGAACGCTGGCCGCGGCGTGCCGGATAGTTGCGCGGACACGGCGGTCGCGAAGCTCTGCAATGCGCCCGGCACTCCAGTATGGGACACGCCGCTCGCGCGGAAACATCGCCAGCACCTGTGATGAACGTAGCGCCTGCTTGAAAAACTCCATCATCGGTTTGGGAAAGCGGCAAAGCTCCCCGGCGAACTCGGAACGATGCCCGCAGCTCATTTCATTCTAGAAAAACTCGTTCCACCAAAGCTGGAGGAAGGCCAACCGCCCCAACATTTGCTCGGCATGCAAGAAACGCTGGCGCCCGCAGACGCGCTCCAGAAACTCCCGGCGAAAAGGGCCGCGGCTGGCGCTATCCAATAAGAGAGTTTTCACAAATCCCCGCAACGGCGGCTTCCCCCACATGCCGGGCGGATACCCTAGACCGTGCTTGCGCCGCTTGGCAACGGCCGGCGGGAGATGGCGCTCGGCCAATTTCCGCACGACGATCTTCTCACGGCCATGGTGAACCTTGAACTGCGAGGGCAGACGCAGCGCGAAATCCACCACCGCCCGGTCGAGAAACGGCATGCGCACTTCCAGCGAATGCGCCATGGCGGTCTTGTCGGTCATAAACAGGATGCCGTCAGCGAGGCGGCCGCGCATCTCCAAAGCCAGGCAGCGCTGCACGCGGTCCGCGCAACTGGACAGAATGTCCAGCGGCAGAAGCACCGGGGTGATGTCCGGTCCTCCAGCGGCATATTCCGGTTTCAATATTGCGCGCTTGTCCTCGGGCGTGGCGCCGCGCCGCCATTCCACATCCACCTCATGATCTTCCGCTGCGCCCAGCACCAGAAACGCACGGCGCATACGGCGGTGAGGACACCATGCGGCCGCATGCCGGATGGCCCACTTGGGTAGCAACCGCCGCAACCGGTAAGGGGTTTCCAGCCGCAGCCACTCATAGCCCCCAAACAATTCGTCGGAGCCCTCGCCGCTGATGACGGTCTTCACGTGGCCGGCTGCCAGCGAAGCCAGGTTGTACAAGACTGCGCACGGAGCGGTGGTTATGGGTTCATCCAGGTGGCGCGCGATGGCGGCGAGCTGTTGGGGTATTTGTGATTCCCGGAATTCGATTTCATGGTGTTCGCTGCCCAGTGTGCGCGCCATGAGGCGTGAATAGCGGCTCTCGTCCATCGTACGGCTTTCAGGGAAAATGATCGAAAAGGTCTTCAACCGCTGGCCCGAAATCCGTGCGGCGTAGGAAGCCGTCAATGAGGAATCCCAACCTCCGCTCAAGAACGCCCCCACCGGTACATCCGCCGACAGGTGCGTCCTTACGGCTCGCGCCAAAAGGCTATCCAACTCCTCAGCGTACTCATCCAGGCTGCGGCGGGCGGAATGGTTCTGATACGCCATGCGCCAGAAGAAATCCTTGTTCACCGCCCCAGCGCTGACATGCAAATACTGGCCGGGCATCAACCGTCCGAGCCCTTCGAACGCCGTCAGCGGGGAAGGCACATAACCCAAGGCCAGATAAATGTCTATAGCTGGGATGCTTGGCTTGGCTTCCGTCACTGCCGCCGCAAACAGAGCTTTAGCCTCGGATGCGAAAAAGAAGCCTTGCGTTGTCTGCGCATAGTAGAGGTGCTTCATCCCCATGGGATCGCGAGCCAGCAACAGCGTGCGCCGTCCGGCATCCAGCACTGCCAGCGCGAACATGCCCTCCAGCCGCCGGAGACACTGCCACCCGCTTTCCTCATAGAGATGCGCCAGAACTTCGGTGTCTGAATGGCCGCAAAACCGGTGGCCTTTGCCTTCCAGCTCCTTGCGCAGCTCGGCGTGATTGTAAATCTCGCCGTTCAACACCACATACACGCTTCCGTCCTCGCTGGCGAGAGGCTGGCGGCCGTGTTCAAGATCCAGGATGGTGAGACGGCGGCTGGCCAGGCCGGCGCCCAGTTCTTTCAACACCAGGCAACCTTCCTGGTCCGGGCCGCGGTGCCGCTGGGCGGCGTTCATGGCCTTAAGGGCCGTCC
>CAYSBM010000303.1:0-1060 GCA_964429095.1 uncultured Solibacteraceae bacterium
GCCACCCGCCATGAACTGACCCGGGTCTTTCCCATCCGGGGGCTGGCCACCGTGCGCGGCAACTGTTGGTAGGTGAACTGGTGGTAAAGATGTGGAATCAATTCGCCGCGACCGTTCTTGCGGTGCGTGAAGCTGTCGTTGTGCCCCGTTAGAGTCAGTTTCAGCGACCGTGCGTAATAGATGGGCGCGTAACAAACCCAACCGCCGTGCGACTTCTCGGCCAAAGGCGCGGGTATGATCTTACCGTCCTCCAGCAGGTCCGGGAGGCGGTAGCGGAATCCGGGCGCGGCCTGGCCGTCGAAATAAAAGTTCAATTCGCCGCCGATGTAGGGCTGGCCCTTCTTGTTTTTTCCGGTAAACCACATGCTGGTCAGCACGCCGGGCCCTCGCGCTTCAAACAGCACCCACTCGGATGTGGGATCCGTGAAGGCCGCGCCCGGCGGGTCCACACGGATCAGGTTCCCGGAATCGTAATTGGCGTCATTGTAGTCGTAGCCGCTGCGCATCAGCGTTTTCGTGGAATCAGGCACGCTGAGCCAGCGGACATCCAGGGGATGAGGCCGGAGCGCTATTTGCGCGCTAAGCGCTCCGGCAATCGGAACCACAAGTAGAATCGCCCGCATCAGAATGTGAGACGCAATCCCATTTGCAGGTTGCGAGGGTTGCCTCCTTTGGAGGTAACTTGGCCGAAGGTCGGCTGGCCGAAGGCGGTGTTCGGGTTGTTGTAATTGAAGTGATTCAACGCGTTGTAGGCTTCAAAGCGGTACTGAAGCTTGAAGCGCTCGCGAATCTTGAAGTCCCGGAAAACACCCCCGTCGATGTTCCAGTTTCCCGGGCCCCACACCGCGTCCACCGGCGAGTTGCCGATCTGAAGCGGCGCGGAAGCGGAAAAGGCGGCCGTGTCAAACCAGCTCGCCATGGTACGGTTTTGGGTCACGCTGCCGGTCCAGTTGGCCCGGTAAGCGCGCCCTGTTCCGGTGGTGTCCGTGGACAGGCTGACGCTCAGCGGGCTTCCGCTCAGCCACCGCGCCTCCGTGGATAGTTGCCAGCCGTTGACAAT
>CAYSBM010000303.1:1070-1642 GCA_964429095.1 uncultured Solibacteraceae bacterium
GCACGGCTGGTCCGCCGTTGGATTTGGGCAACTCGTAAGCCGCAGCCAGGCTGAAAATGCCGTGGGGGGAAATCTCGCCAGCGTCGTAGGAGCGGTCGTACCAAAGCGTGCCGCCGCCATCGACCGTGTTTTTCTGCAAGGTGTAGGACGCCTGCATCAGCAAGCCGTTTCTCATGGCGCGCTTCAACTGCATTTGCAACGAGTTGTACCGCCCGTTGGCGCCCCAAAGCGTCCTGGATATGCTGCCAAAGCCATAGTACGGCCGGACGGCGTCGATACTGACTCGCTTGGCCAGCACGTCGGCGTTGGGCTTCGGCAGGTTGACGTCCGTGGAAATCGCTTGTTGCGTGCTGCGGTTGCCGATGTAGGCAACTTCGGCCAGCATCCCGGCGATCTCCTGCTGAAAGCTGACAGAATACTTCTGCGTGCGTGGCGTGATGAACGGTACGGCCACCGACGACAGGCTGCTCACGCGCGGCGAGTCCGGTCTGCCGCCACTCGGGTCGTCCAGCAAAACGTCATACAGGGTTTCACCATAACGGAACGGCGGGTTGCCGGGCAGGCGCGCGGTG
>CAYSBM010000303.1:1652-4624 GCA_964429095.1 uncultured Solibacteraceae bacterium
GTCGAAAAACACCCCGTAGCCAGCGCGGATCGAGGTCTTGGCGCCAAAGGGAGCGTAAGCCACAGACACGCGCGGGGCAAAGTTTTTCTTCGGGGCGCTGCCGACCACATCCACGATCTCGATCCCGTTCAGATTATTTACCGTGCCGACGATGATGCCGGTGACCGGGTCCAATTGATGAGCTTTCGAGGGGTCGAATTTCTCCGGCCGCCAATTGGACCATTGTTGTCCCCGCACGGCTTTATAGGCGCCGTCGGCTTCCCAACGGACTCCGAAGGTCAGTGTGAGCTGTCTGGCCACCTTCACTTCATCCTGGGCAAACCAGCCATGCTGCCAGGCGCGCGCACGCCAGTAAGTCATGTTGGAGTTCTGCGAGAAATTGCGCGCGCGGCCGAGCATCAGGTCGGCGAGCGAATCGCCGGTCGCCGAGCTATCGAAGCTGTAAATGCCATAGGTGCCGCTCAAACCGGTCTGGATGTTGGTCCGGTAGACCTCTTCAAAACCGACCTTGATGTTGTGCCGCGAGCCCTGCCAGGCGTAGTTCGCACCGGCGTTGGCTTGAGCCCACTTGTTCGCGCGGCCCGTGGCGCGGCCGATATTGGTGTAGCCGCTGCCGGACATGTTGAGTTGCGGCAGTTGCCCCAGAACGTTCCCCTGCGGGAACAGCAGTTTTGCGGACCAGCCCGGGATGCGCGCCAGCAAGGCGCTCTCCGGCTCCCGCATCTGCCAACTTCCGTCAGTCCGCATGAAATTGCCCTGGAAGTCGATCAGCCCACGCGGGGTAACCAGGTAGGTGCCGGCAATGGCGAATGAGTGTATGCGCCCAGGCAAGCGCAACTGGTCGGGATTGTGCTCCTTCTGCGGAGCGGTATTGGCGACGACTGGCATGCGAGGGGCATACCTGTTGCGCGTCTACATGTTGAGCTTATTGCGTACTCGGTAGTCCAGCCGGGGGGCGTAATAGTCGTCATCGTCGGTCTGCCCGTCCACCGTGTAGTCGTTGTTGACCAGAGCCATGGGGTTAGCCACCAATGGATAAAACAGATCCAGATAGGCGAGCGCATTCTTATTGAGGAGAGACTTCGGGATGACGTTGTTCGGGTACGCCGCCTTGGTGTCGGGGTCCTTCACCATCCGGGGCTTGAGACTGCCGCCTGGATTGAGCCAGGCGCTGAAATCGCCGCCAAACTGCGCTTGCGTGGGCCAGGTGCGATAGCCGGCTTGGGGTGTAAGATTACGCCGGAAGTAATTGGTCCAGAAGAAATAGAACTTCTCCTTCTTGACCGGCCCGCCCAAAGTATAGCCTTCTTCGTTGTACCGCTTCAACGACTTGGCCGTGCTGCCCCAGTTCTTGGCATTGAAGTTCTTATTGCGGTGATACCAGTAGACCGAGCCGTGGTAATCGTTGGTTCCGGACTTGGTGACCATTTCAATGCGGGTGGCCGACGCACGGCCGTACTCGGTGGAATAGCCATTCTGCGTCACCCGGAATTCGCTTACCGCGTCGGCCGGCGGGTGAAACTTCCAGCCACCGCCGGAGACATACTCATCGCCGTCATTGGTGCCGTCCACCACAATCACGTTCTGCGTGCCGCCTTGCCCGTTGTGTGAATACTCATTGGCGGCGCCGGGCAAGAAGGCCGCCATCCGCACGACATCATTCGCCGGCAACAGATAAGCCATGATCTCCTGCGAGCTGATGACGTGGTTGACGTTCGCGTTCACGGTATTGACCGGCGGAGCCGCGTCCGCAGTCACTTCAATCGCCGTGGTCACTGTGCCGGGCTTCAGCGGCACGTCGATGCGAAGATCGTAGCCGGAGCTGAGCTGTATACCTTTGCGCACGTACTTGCTAAATCCGTTGGCTTCCACGGTGAGATCATAAGTGCCGCGTGGCAACGACAGAAACAGGAATCCCCCATCAGCGCCTGTGGTGGTGGTGCGGGTTACCAACTTCGTGTCACTGGTGGCTGTCACACGGGCCTGCGGAACGCTGGCGTTTGACGGATCAGTCACAAAGCCGCGGATGGTGCCGGTTTGAATCACCTGGCTGAATAATGCTACCGAAGCGATCAGCAGGATCGCCAGAATTGCTCGAATGCTCATCGTATCTCCTTTCGTGCCAATTCTTTTCTTTGCAACGCCGCCAGCCGGGCTGTCAGCGCAGGGATATAAGCTACGAATGCCTTAGAATCGTAATAGCTGCTGCGTACGGACGGGTACGGCGCCCAGGCCTCCGGCAGCGCCACTGGAAAGTTGCCGCCGGGGCCCATCTTGTCCAGGCTGCGCCGCGTGACGGCCAGATACTTCTCCAGTGGCAGATCGGCCGCAAAAGCGCGGTTCAATTCCGCCGCCATCCAGGCGTTGTAAAAGGCGAAGTGCAGCTCTGCTTCACTTTGTCCAGCCAGCACATCGCGCGCGATTTCAATCGCGGCGCCAGCCACCTCTGGATCGCCGGTAGCCTCGGCCACGGCCACCAGACCGCGCAAAACGTACTGGGAGAGGTTCCAGTTCCAGCTTCCAGGTTTTCGTTGGCGCCACTGGCTGATGGTCCAGCGGCTCATGCGGCGTGCTTTTTCCAGGAACGAGGAACCGCCGCCCTCACGCCAGCATTGCACCAGGGCTTCCATAATATTGGACGTATCCACTCCGGCGGGACCGCCGGGCCGGTTGCTCCGTCTGTCCCAATCATGCATGCGGCCTTCAGCATCCATGAGCTTGTCGGTGTAATTTTTCAGCGCTTCGATCAGTTCCCGGCGCTCGGCGGCGGCCAGCAGGGTGTGGCTTGCCATCAGGGCGCCGGTCAAGCGCTGGTAGCGTGGATGAACCCAGTCTTGCTCGTCCAGCAGGTGGCGGCGGGCGTGCAAGAACGGTCCCGGGCCGGATCGCGCGCGGTTGAACTGGACATCGTAGGTGTAGAAGGCGGCGCGGCGCGCACACTCCAAAAACCTCCCGTCGCCGGTGCGGTAGTA
>CAYSBM010000304.1:0-4622 GCA_964429095.1 uncultured Solibacteraceae bacterium
TGGCCTGACTTGTGCTGCCCACGGAGGCTGGATCAGCAGCCCGCCGTTCAGTGGGTGCTATCGAGACCGAGCTTGGCGGCCATGTCTACAAGCACACGGTCCACCAGACGGCGGCGTTCGGCCTCCGTGCCCTTGAATTCCTGAACCTGTTTCCGAATGCGGTCCCTTTCCTCGGCCGGCAAGCCCAACTTTACGGCTTCATTCAAAGCCCACATGAGAAACACGGCGCGAGGCCGCGCCAGAATATCGTTATTCGGTTCATAAGGAATTGCGGCGGCGAACTCGCCTAACTGCCAGCGGATCCACTCCAGATAGCGCTTGGCCGCGGCCCTTTGCTCCGCCGGCCAGACGCTCTGCGGGATATTGACGCGCTCATCCACCGGCCGCATGACGAAGAAATCGCGCGCGCCCGGCCGCGCGTACCAGTACGCCGTACTCGAATAGTCGTTGGCCAGATCGTTCTGTTCCTGTCCGTGTTCAAACGTCACCAGGATCCGCTGGCGAAAAGCGACAGAGTCGGCCAGATGGAAACTGAATACCGCGTTGCCGGCGAAACATTGCAAGGGCTCATCAACACCGCCCACTAACACTCCCGAAACCGGAACCACGTTCCGCTCCCGCCGCCCCTTATCGGCGCCCACCGCGCTGATGTACTGGTGAAACCCCCAGCCATCGTTGAAATACTCCTCGGTGCCGGTGCCGTGTATGGCTGGCGGCCAGGGCGCGTTGTCCACGAAAATCATGGGATCGCCTTCGCCCCTCCACAGCGTGTGCCGGTTGTAAACGTTGAAGTTCATTCCCACGTAACGTCCCTCCCCGTGGGCGTCAAGCACGCGATAGTTATACTCGCCGGTGGTGTTGCGGTAGCCCAACTCCACCGCCACGGTCTGCTCGCGCCTCCACTTGGCGTGAAACAAGCCCACATTGTCAGCCAGGCCCGCGGTGCGGTGGAAAACCAGCTTGACGCGGACTGTGAGGGTTTGGTTCGCGCTCTCGTTCACCAGGCCAATTGATGCGCGCTTGCCGAACGGCATGGGGAAGTAGCTGTACCAGCCGTTCTCGGTAAGCCCCATCAGGAGGCTCTTATACGGCACGAAACCGTAACTATTGCCGAAAAAATCCCCCAGCGGCGCGTCCACGCTGTCGCGGGGCTCCTCGTCCCAGTGCATCTTGAGCAGTGTCGTGCGCAGCAAAGGCGCCACGGCGGGCTCCAGTTTGAGGTGAAACTCGTCGATGACGCCGGCGCCCGTAATGCGCGCGATCTCCACCCGCGTGCCCGGCTCGATCCGCACCACGCGCTCCAGAGTCTCTTGGGCCGGAAGCTCCGCCATCGGATAGGCGCCGGGATTATCCCATGCGCGCTTCGCCTGCCGCCAGGCCTGGTCAGCTTCCGCCTCCAGCGGCAAGGTTAGAGACCGCACTTCGGTTCCCTTCGGAAAGCTCTGGTAGGTCACCTGGTAGTAAACCCCATAGGGGAATTCAGCCGGGCGCACAGCGGTGGTCTGTATCTTGATGGATTTGGCGTACGGAATCGGAAAGTAAGAGTAATTGCTCCCGCCCATGGGGCCCACCAACGGGCGCACAAAGGTGTAATGCCGGCCGGAGAAGAACTCCTCGCATTTCATATCCACTACCGGCGCCGGGTTGCCGTCAATGTAAATGCGCAGGTGGCCGCCCGGCCGCGCTGAGTAAAAGCGCCGGATCACCCCTGGGCCTTCCAGTTCGGCAATGGTGTAAACGTCGCCTTTGCGCCAGGCGCCCACCATCGCATCATTGTTTCCGCCGGCGCGGTCGTAGCTGGACACCATGCGGGTGGGAAGAAAATCCACACGGGCCAGAGCGTTCAGGGTGATCAGATCCAGCGCCGCGTGCCTAAACTCGTAGGCGCCGCTCTGCGCCAGACACGCCGTGGCCAGAGCAAGACCGGCAAGGCAACGTGAGAACATGACTTTCAACGGCATGGGGGATTCACTCGGATTGCAGGTTGCGGAAATATTGCCAGGTCTGGCGCAAGCCCTCTTCCAGCGGAACGCGAGGCTCCCAGTTAAGCAGCGCACGCGCTTTGGAGATGTCCGGGCGCCGGCGTTTTGGATCGTCCTCCGGCAGCGGCAGATGACGTATAGGCAGACAGCTGCCCGCCACCTTCTGCACCGCCTGGGCGAATTCCAGGATGGTCATCTCCGCCGGGTTGCCCAGATTGACCGGAAAGCGTTCATCGGAAAACATCAGCCGTACCAGCCCCTCCACCAAGTCGCTCACATAACAAAAGCTGCGGGTTTGCCTTCCGTCACCGTAAACCGTGAGCGGCTGCCCGCGCAAAGCTTGATCGATAAAAGCCGGCACCACCCGTCCGTCGTCCAGCTTCATCCGAGGCCCATAGGTGTTGAAAATACGCACAATAGTCGTGCGCAGACCGTGCACGCGGTGGTATGCCATCGTGAGCGCTTCGGCATAGCGCTTGCTTTCGTCGTAACAGGAACGTACACCCACCGGGTTCACGTTACCCCAGTAAGTCTCCGTCTGCGGATGCACTAGCGGGTCGCCATAACATTCCGATGTCGAGGCCAGCAGGAACCGGGCGCTGTGCTGGCGGGCCAGTTCGAGCATGTTCCGAGTCCCGGCTGAGCCCACCTCCAGGGTCTCGATGGGATGAGCCAGGTAATCCTTGGGGCTGGCGAGGCTTGCCAGGTGCAGCACCGCGTCCACGGGCTCGTCGATAGCCAGCGGGGCGGTGACGTCGTGCTCAATGAAGCGGAACTCCGGCCGGCCCTCCAGATGAGCCAGATTCCGGACCGAACCGGTGATCAGGTTGTCAAGGCCGATTACGATGTGCCGGTCCTTCAATAGCCGGTCCGTCAGATGGGAGCCAATGAAGCCCGCGGCGCCTGAAACGATAATCCGCAATTTTGCCTCCGCGAATCTCCCCATTGTAGCGGACGCCCGCCTTTGATTATCAGGTGAGAAAAACGGTTCCCATGGGACACTGTCTTGCTGTCCGGAGAATTTGTAAGGAGCCCAACAATGGAGGCCACCGACCGACAGCGCGCCATCGATCTGGCGCTGGTACAGATGGATAAGCAGTTCGGTAAGGGGGCGGTGTTGCGCCTGGGATCGCGCAACGTGCTGCCGGTGACGGTGATCTCCAGCGGCGCCCTCTCGCTGGATGCGGCCCTGGGCGTCGGTGGGTTCCCGCGTGGCAGGGTAGTCGAGATATTCGGGCCGGAGTCTTCGGGAAAGACCACCCTCGCTTTACACGTCGTTGCAGAGGCCCAGAAGTGCGGAGGTTCGGCAGCGTTTATCGACGCCGAGCACGCGCTGGATGCGGCCTACTCCCGGCGCCTGGGCGTGGACGTGGACAACCTGCTGGTTTCGCAGCCCGACAACGGCGAACAGGCGCTCGAAATCGCTTCAGCGCTGATTGGCTCGGGCGCCATAGACGTTGTGGTGGTGGACTCGGTGGCGGCGCTGGTGCCCAAGGCCGAACTGGAAGGCGAGATGGGTGACAACTTCGTCGGGCTCCACGCGCGCCTCATGTCGCAAGCTTTGCGCAAGCTTACCGGCCAGGTGGCGCGCACCAACACCTGTCTGATTTTCATCAACCAGATCCGCGAGAAAATTGGGGTCATGTTCGGCAATCCGGAAACCACCACCGGAGGACGCGCCCTGAAGTTCTACGCCAGCGTCCGGGCCGAAGTCCGGCGTCTGGCCGCTATCAAAGACGGCGAAGAAGTCATTGGCAACCGCGTCAAGGTCAAGGTCGTCAAGAACAAGGTCGCGGCCCCCTTCCGCGAGGCCGAGTTCGATCTGTTATATGGCGAGGGCATCTCACGCGAGGGCGATCTGCTGGATTTGGGCGTGGCGCAGGGGCTGGTGGAAAAGAGCGGCTCCTGGTACAGCTACGCCGGCGAGCGCATCGGCCAGGGGCGGGAAAACGCCCGTGCCTGCCTGCGCGAGAACCCGCCGGCTCGCGACAAACTCGACGCCGAGCTGCGCTCACGGCTCGGCGTGGCCAGCTCCGTGAGCATGCCGCAAACCGCCGTCGCCTGAGGGCAGAGGCGGCGCCGGGGCCTCGAACCCCCATTTTTAAGCCTTCCGGAGGCTTTCTGCCTCACGAAAACACCGAAAAACGGGCCTCCCGTGCATTTTCCTCTTTACAACTCGCATTTGATCCCTTATGATGAGGTTGCAATCTGGGTTCTGAACATTTTTGCCCGGACATGTTTTGGCTTGGCGGAAGGACGCCCGGGGCGAGTAGTTCGGAATCCTCAAGGGAGAACCGTTCAAGGAGGTTAATGGGAATGACTCAGTCGCAACTGGTAAAGAAGCTCGCCGAGAGCCTCGAAGTGAGCAACAAGGTTGCCAAGGCGTTCATCGCCAATTACGCCGCCATCGCCGTAGCGGAAACCAAGAAGAACGGCGTTTTTGTGTTGCCCGGCTTGGGCCGGCTGGTGCGCGTAGAGCGCAAAGCCCGCATGGGGCGCAACCCGGCCACCGGCGAAGCGATCAAGATCCCGGCCAAGAAGGTCGTAAAGTTCCGGGTCGCCAAGGCAGTCAAAGACGCGATTGTACCGCCGAAAAAGAAATAACGAAGCAAAACTGCGGCAAAATTGAAACCCCGCGAT
>CAYSBM010000305.1:0-4609 GCA_964429095.1 uncultured Solibacteraceae bacterium
CCGCTGCGCGCTGCGGTGATTGATGCGCGGCGGGGAGAAATTTATGGAGCGGTTTATGACCAGACCCTGGCCGCAGTGCGGGATGAGGTGGTTATGAAATTCCCACGATGGCTTGAGACCCTTCCGGAAGGTCTGCTCGAATTCCTGTCGCCGGATCCGGCTCGTTTCGAGCACGCCTTGGCCGGCACGCGGTGGGCGGCGTCTGGGATTCGCGGGGTTCCTCGCGCCCTGGCCGGCGCCATAGGCGTGATTGCTCACCAATTGTTCGTTGCCGGCTACGCGCCGGATGCGGCGGCCACCGAGGCCGGGTATGTGAGACCGAGCGACGCCGAGCTCCTCTGGAAGGAGTCTTAAGAGTTCACCGGTTACCGTTCGTGCGCGTCCTCCAGGTAGGTGTAGCCGTGCAGGCCATCCTCATAGAAGCGCAGCAGGCGGCCGGATTCCTCGTAGCCGATCTTGCCTTCGCGGACGGCGGTTTCCACGTCGCGCCGGAACTGGTCCAGCAGGTTTTGCGAATTGTACTGCACGTACTCGAGCACTTCTCGCACGGTGTCGCCTTTCACCACAGTGTCCAGGATCACCTCGCCGGCTTCGTTCAGGCTGACGTGTACGGCGTTGGTATCTCCGAACAGATTGTGCAGATCTCCGAGGATCTCCTGGTAGGCGCCCAGCAAGAAGACGCCCAGGTAGTAGGGCTCCCCGTTGAAGACGTGGAGCGGAAGCGTGCGCTTGACGTCCCGGCGGTCGATGAACTGGTCGATTTTGCCGTCCGAATCGCAAGAAATGTCCCCCAGGACCGCCTGCCGTGTGGGAGGTTCATTGAGCCGGTGGATGGGCATCTCTGGGAATAGCTGCTTGACAGCCCAGGAATCCGGCATGCTCTGGAACAGGGAGAAGTTGCAAAAATAAGTGTCCGAGAGCATGCTGTCCAGCCCTTCCAGTTCTTCGGGGAAGTAGTCCAGTTCTTGGGCCATCCGCTGAATGCGGCGGCAGATGCTCCAATATAGGTTTTCGGCTAAACAGCGTTTTTGCAGCGTCAGGTAGCCCAGGCTGAAAAGATTCAGGGCTTGATCCAGAGCCTGCTGCGCGTCGTGAAAGTTTTCCAGCAGGTTCTTGGCGCTCAACGCCTTATAGGTTTCCACCAGGTCAACCAGGGGCTGCTCGGCATCCTCGGGCAACTCCAAGGGGACTTCCTCCTCGCCCAGCCCGCTGACACCCAGGACGTTAAAAACCAATGCGCTATGGTAGGCGGCCACAGCTCGCCCGCTCTCGCTGATGATGGTGGGATGGGGCACCTCAGCTTCGTCGCAGACATTCTGGATATGGTAGACGACGTCATTGGCGTACTCCTGAAGGGTATAGTTGACGCTGGATTCAAAATCGGTTTGCGAGCCGTCGTAATCCACGCCTAAGCCACCGCCGACATCCAGATAATTCAGTCCTGCGCCCGCCTTCTTCAATTCCGCGTAGACGCGCGCCGCTTCGATTACCGCCGCCTTGATCTGGCGGATGTTGGTGATCTGGCTGCCCAAGTGAAAATGCAGCAGCTCCAGGCAATCCTCCATGCCTGCTTGCTTGAGCTGGTCCAGAGCGCGCAACGCCTCGCTGACCGTCAGGCCGAATTTCGAGCGGTATCCACCGGATGACTTCCATCTCCCAGAGCCACGGCTAGCCAGTTTGACTCTCAAGCCGATTGCCGGGCGCACGCCTGCCCGCGCGGCGTAGGCCAGAATCAGATCCAATTCAGTGTATTTTTCCACCACCGGGATGATTTGCCGGCCGATCTTCTTGGCCAGCATGCACATCTCGATGTACTCGTCGTCCTTAAAACCGTTGCAGATGATGGGGGTGTCGTTGTCGGCGATCGCTAACACAGCCAGTAATTCGGGTTTGGAACCGGCTTCCAGCCCGAAACGGAACGGGCGTCCGAACTCGAAAATCTCTTCCACCACCTGCTTCTGCTGGTTCACCTTGATGGGATACACGCAGCAGTACTTGCCCTGGTAGCCATGATCGGCAATGGCGCTTTCGAACGCCTGGTGGACTTCGCCCAGCCGGTGTTTCAGGATTTCGGCAAAGCGGATCAAAATTGGCAACGAGATGCCCCGGAGCACCAGTGTGTCCACCAGTTCCTTGAGGTCGATCGTGCGGTTGGCTTCCTTGGTCGGATGCACCAATACGTTGCCGTTCGCGCCGACGGAAAAGTACCCCTTTCCCCAGCTTTCAACGTCGTAGAGCTCGCTGGCGTCCATGACCGTCCAGCGATCCGCAGGCTCGCGCACGATGGCGCCTTCAGACAGCTTCAGATTCAACATTCCACCCCGAACTTCAAGTGTCCAATGAATTGCTCCGCTCGGCAAGTGGTTTTTCCTGCCGTGGCGAGAAACCTCTCCGCCGGTGTGAGCATCTTCACATAAGTGATTTAGAATAAGAAATAAGCAAGGGGAACAAGAATGCGGAGCACAGGTTCTTTTGCTGGCGGATCGACGCATTCCAGGCCCAAGGTCGAGCCACTCACCGCCGGCCATGCGCGATCCCATCACATTCTCGAGGACATCCTGAGGAATCCTCAAGTCCACAAGCTTCTGAAGTGGATGACCAAACGCGGTCCGGATGGCAGGTGTTTTTTAGAGCGCTTATGCGAGAACTACGACAACCCAGCGCTCAAGGGTTGGGATAAGCTCCTCTGGGCGCTGCCCACCGCCCTCATCACGGCAGGGCTCAAGAAGGCGCATCTGGACAAAGAGACGATGAAGAAGCACTTGTTTCATCATCCTCCCACCGTCCGGTCGCTTGCCTTAACCGCCAAAAGCATCGCCACGTACGGGCTCACCGCGCCGCAGCGCTATACCGCCCCGCTGTTTGTGGTTTGGAATATCACGCAGGCTTGCAACCTGAGCTGCCAGCATTGCTATCAGGACGCTCAGCACAAGCCCACGGCTGATGAGTTGAGCACCGCCGAGAAGCTTGACGTCATCGACCAACTGGCCGACGAATTTGTCCCCTTTCTGGCCTTCGCCGGCGGTGAACCGCTGGTGAGCAAGGACTTCTACCAGGTTCTGGCTCACTGCCGCAAGCGTGGCATCCATGTAACCGTGGCGACCAACGGCACGCTGCTTGCCCCGGAACGCTGTGCGCGGCTGAAGGAAGAAGGCGTCAAGTACATTGAGGTCAGCATAGACAGCACCGACCCTCAAGAACATGACCGGTTCCGCGGCATGGAAGGCGCCTGGGCGCGTTCAATTCAGGGTATCCGGAATGCGGTCGCCGCCGGCATACGCACCGGCATGGCTGCCTGCTTCACGCGGGAAACGGCGCACAAACTGGACGATTTTATCCGCCTGGCGGAAGATTTGGGCTGCCATACCTTTTCGCATTTCAACTTCATCCCCGTGGGCCGCGGCCGCGAAATGATGGAACGCGACCTCACGCCCTCCCAGCGCGAGTTGCTGCTGGAACGGCTGACCTACCACCTGCAAAACAGCAAACTAACGGTCATCTCCACTTCGCCGGCCTTTGGGCGCGCCTGTATCGTTTACGGCCCCGAAGAAGGCCTTTTTGCCACCGGGCACGCGGGCCGCGGGCAAGGCAAGAAGACTATGGTCTTGTCGCGCTACGTGGGCGGCTGCGGCTCAGGCCGCTGCTATTGCGCCATCCAGCCGAACGGCGCGGTAACGCCCTGTGTCTATATTTCCGATATAGAAGTAGGGAATTTGCGCCGCAACCGCTTCACCGAAATCTGGAACAACCCGTTATTTGACCGGCTTTGCGATCGCGAGGACCGGGGCGACCACTGCGCCGTGTGCGATTACCGCCAGTATTGCGGCGGTTGCCGCGCGCGCGCCTACGCTTACACCGGCGACATTACCGCGGGCGATCCAGGTTGTATTTACAACACGCATCTGTGGCAGGACCTCGAGGGCCAGCATGCCGCAAAGCCGGCCCGCAATGAATTGGTGCAAATCCTGGAGGAGGCTTCCCGATGAATACTACCTTCACTGCCACACCGGCCAAGGACCCGGGCCAAGCCACCTTTTCAGCCATTGGTGACATGCACGTCGCAGTGGGCAACGCCATGGACCGCGCGGCCACGGCGAAACGCCGCCGGCGGTGGGCAGCAGTGGCGGTATACCCGCTGCTGGCCTACTTTGCGTCTCTGGCGGCTTTGCTCGGCCTGGATGCACCACCGCGCTTGAATGCCCTGCTCACCGTGCCCATTGCTCCGGCGCTGGTTTGTCTGGCCGCCGCCTGGTCACGCTCGAGTTGGAAGGTCCGCGCCCGCAACAGCCAGGCGGCATGGAAAACCGCGCAAAAAACCTTGGAATCGCTGGCGCACGAAACCGCCAGCGGGGTGGATGCCATCCGGGCCCACATGATCGGCTTGCGCACGGAGATGCCGGAGGTTGCCAGCTCGCCGCATTTTGAACGCATCGGCCGCGGCGCCGATCGCATCCACGCCGCTCTCCGGCGGCTCGATTGAAGTGGGGTGGCGCCGGCCACCGTGCTTTACCGAAAGCGCTCGCGGTAGCTCCACAGCCCCATGGCGGGATTGGAGACGTAGAAGATTTCTTCGCCCCCGACAATATTGAATCCGTCGCTCAATTTCGCC
>CAYSBM010000306.1:0-4219 GCA_964429095.1 uncultured Solibacteraceae bacterium
CGGCAGCCTCCGGGACGCCACGCCTGGCAGCCGGCGCATCCGGTGGGAAAAGGCCTTGCGGCTCGGATACGCCGGAATCTCGCGCCAGCTCCGCACGGCGCGCCTAGTCAATATCCCGGCTCACCACGCCATGGGCCTGTATTTCGCCGGCCGGTTGCTTGACGAGCCGGATTGGAAAACGCAAGCGGCGGAGTTCCTCCACCGCATCGCAGCTGAGCAGCACCCGGACGGGTATTGGTCTGAGCATTCCGGTCCGGTGGTCTTGTACAACACGGTCTATTGCGATGCGTTGGGGGTCTACTATGCGGCATCAGGCGATCGCGCGGTATTGAATGCGCTGCGCAGGGCTGCCACATTCCACGCGCACTTTACTTATCCGGATGGGACTCTGGTGGAGACTATCGACGAACGCAACCCCCACCATGAGGAGGTCTGGTTGCCCAACGCCGGCATGACCATGACGCCGGAGGGTCGCACTTACACGGCGCGGTTGCTGCGGCTCTATAAGAAAGCGCTCCCGGTGGACACCGCCGCCTTGCTGCTGCTCTATGGCGAGGAGGGGTCCGGCTTGGAGAGCGACCCGCTGGATGCGGACTTTAGCTTCGTCCTGGGCAAGGGCGAGGCCATGGTGCAGAGGCAGGGGCCGTGGTTCGTCGCCCTTTCGGCGTTAACCTCCCCGTTGTCCAAGGTCCGCTGGATTCAGGACCGCCAGAATTTCTTCAGCGTCTACCACGACCGCGCCGGTTTGATCCTGGGAGGCGGCAACACAAAGTTGCAACCCCGTTGGAGCAATTTCACTATGGGAGACCTGAATCTGCTCCGGCATAAGGCGGGTGATGAGGATCCCGATTTCGCGCCCGGGCCCGGCCTGGTGCACATTCCGGAATCGGCCCGGCTGCTTGAAGGCGGGAACCTCGGCGTGGAACTCGATTACGGCGGCAAGCGGGGTACGATCACACTTAAGAGCCGGGGTCCGGACCGCATGGAAATCCTTTATTCGGGCGCCCGGGAAATGACTGCTCACTTGCAGCTCTTGCCCCGCATGGGAAAGGAGCTTACCTCCAAGTCCGGCAAGCGCCAGGTGCTGGATAGCGCTCCTTTACGCTGGACCACGGCTGAGGCGGGAGACTGGATTGAGCTGAGCGGCGTCCGCATCGCCATTCCGAAGGACGCGGACGTGCTCTGGCCCGTCCTGCCTCACGACCCATACAAGAAGGACGGGCGAGCCGACCCGGCGCAAGGCCGCGTTGTGGTGGACATGCCGCTCACCCGGGGTGCGGCGCGCGTTGTGGTCGAGATGCGCTGAGCAGGAAGAGCTAAGCGGGCCGCCCGGAAGCGGCTTGGTAGGCTTCATCCAGAATCTGGATCACGTGCCGCACACGCTGGCCGTGCCCGTAAAGACGCACTCCGGCTTCCAGTTGCAGCATGCAGCCGGTGTTGGAAGCGGCGATCAGGGTGGCTCCGGTCGAGTTGATGTACCGCATCTTTTCTTCGAGAATGGCCATGGCCATCTCGTGCTGCACGATGTTATATACGCCGGCGCTGCCGCAGCATTGATCGGCAAACGGCAGTTCGCGCAGTGTGAGGCCCGGAACCTGGCTGAGCAGCTTACGCGGCTCCAGGCGCACCTTCTGTCCGTGGGCCAAGTGGCAGGAATCCTGGTAGGTGGCCACCTCTTCGATGCGGCCCATATGGAGGTTCAACTCGATGCCGGCCAGAAACTCGTTGACGTCCATCAGACGCGCGCGGAACTGCCTGGCTTTTTCGGCGTATGCTGGGTCGTCCTCAAGCAGATCCGGATACTCCTTCAGCGTGGAGCCGCATCCGCCGGCGTTGTTCAGGATGACATCGTAATCGCCGCTCAAAAAGACGTCAATGTTGCGCCGGGCAAGCTGCCGGGCTTTCTCGCGCAAACCCAGGTGCGCGTGGAGCGCGCCGCAACAATTCTGGCCTTCGGGCACCACCACTTCACAACCGTTATTTTGAAGCACACGTACGGTGGCTTCGTTGAGCCGGGCGAAGCACACATTGGCGATGCAGCCGGCCAGGAAGGCTACCCGGTAGCGGCGCGGGCCGTGGGCGGCGAAGGTCTTGCCGATCTGGCGGAAGAAGAACGGCCATTCGGCGTGGGGCGTGAGGCGTTCCAGCTTTCCGAGTTTGCCCAAGAGTCTCAGTACGCCGCTGGCGCGCGCCAGCCGCTGTACGCCCGTGGCCTGATATAGGTACAATGCAACGCCGGCCACTGAGAGCCATGTAGGCGAGAGCACCAACCGCTCGAGAAGAAACCGGCGCAGCAAGCGGATCGGCCAGGGGCGCCGGTATTGAGCTTCAATCTGCTCGCGCGCGGCCTCGATCAGGCGGCCATAGGCAACCCCGCTGGGACAAGCGGTTTCACAAGCCCGGCAGGCCAGGCACAGACCGATGTGAGAGACAAAAGAATCCCCGAACGCTAGCTCGCCGCTTGCCACTTTCATCATCTGGTAGATGCGGCCACGGGGAGAGTCCATTTCCCAACCAAGCTGGCGGTAGGTGGGGCAAGCGTAAAGGCAAAGCCCACAGTGTATGCAGCGGTCCAAGTCAAATGGCGCAGGGCCGGGGAAGGCAGTGCGGTTAGAGCCTTCCATAGAGCCTCCCCGGATTGAGCAGATTATGAGGATCGAACAAATGCTTTATCTTCCGCATCAGTAGGAAATCGCCGCCCGGGCTGGGCCAGAGTTCCAAGGAAGTCTTGCCTGCCGGAGAGGTGGCCTCCACAACGGCCTTCCATCCTGGCGCGCGCCCCCCCCGGAGCCATTCGGCGGCCTCTGTGGGCGAGGCCAGGCAAGCGTAAACTACGCCGTTTCCTGCGCGCGCAACTGCGGGAGCGGCGAAGGAAGCCAACACATTGCCGGTCTGTTGGAGTTTGGTGGAGACCCGGATGACCGTCGCCTCCGAATTCTCAGCCAGGGCCATGGGGACAAACTCCTGGACCTTCTGCCACAAGGCCGCCTCTGCCGTCTCCTCAATTACCGCGGCGCCCGCCAGTTCCCGGCGGTAGCGAGCCACAACGGCTGCGGAGCCTTCCACCCGCACCAGCAACAGCGCGCCGTCGAAGCCCAGCAGTCGCGCAGCCGCTGGGTTGGCCAAATCCAGAGCCACGGGCTGAAGGGCGCTTTGCAGAATACGGTCGCGCTGGGCGGCGGCTTCGGCCAAGGTTGCGAATTGAAAAATGAAGGTGGCGCTGCACGGCTGAACCGGGAAAAGCCTGAAGTTCACTACCGTGATCGCGGCCAGGGTCCCAAAAGAACCGATCATGAGCTTGGCCATATCCAAGCCCGCCACGTTCTTCACCACCACGCCCCCGGACTGAACGACAGCGCCGTCCAGCGTGGCGAACCGCATTCCGATCACCATGTCCCGCACGGAGCCGAACAATCTGCGGCGTGGGCCGCTCAAGTTAGCGGCTACCACGCCGCCGACGGTGGAATCGGCGGCAAACGGCGGGTCGAGCGGCAGTTGAACGTGGTGGGCCTTGAGTAGCGAACGCAGCTCACCGAAAGGCATCCCGGCTTCGACACTGATGGTGAGATCACGCGGTTCGAACCTCAGGACCCGGCTTAGCGCGACGGTGGAGATGATCGCCGCAGTGGCCGGAGCAGGCCCTCCCAGGCGGGTCTTGGAGAACTGTCCTCCCAACTGGACTGACTGGCGGGCTTCGGCGCATTGGCGCAACGCGGCGGCGAGTTCGGACTCGCTGCGGGGCTTGATAATCTCCATGCAGGGTTAAAACGTCTACTCTATCATGTGAACAATATGCATCGACGCGAAGCGATTGGCTTACTGGGCGCCTTGGGCGCCTCCCCATCCCTGACGCCGGCATCATCCGGCAGTGACGCCGGCTGGCCGTTCGACTCCAATGCCGCCCGCAATTGCTGGACGGAAGTCACCGCCAGTGGATTCCGCTTTCGCGTGCCCGGCTGCGTTTTCGACGGCGACCGGCTGCAATCCGGTTTGCCGCTGGGAGGACTCGGGACCGGCTACCTGACCCTGGAAGGTAACGGCAAGCTGGGACACTATTCGATTTACAACGATTTGGTTCCTCCCAAGAAACATTTTGTGGACTGGCTGACGGTGGAGGCCGGGACGCGGCATGTGCCGCTCTCGGAGGCACGCATCGCCTACTGGGGGCATCACCCGGTGGCCGACCTCACGGCAGAGTTCAGTGAGCTGCCGTAGCGGC
>CAYSBM010000306.1:4229-4573 GCA_964429095.1 uncultured Solibacteraceae bacterium
TTTCTCCAATGATTCCCGGGGACCGCGCCGCCTCCAACACGCCGGTAGCGCTTCTTGAAATCGAAGCGCGGAACCGTTCGGCCGAGAGTTTGAGCCTGAAGCTTCATTTGCGCTTTCCTCCGCCCGGGCCGAAGGCTGAACTGGCCCTGCGCGGCGAGGGCCTCATGGCGCGCGAAGGACAACCGCATGAAGCGGTGGTCATGGTGGAGTTGCCGCCGGGCGGCGCATCGCGCCGGCGCCTCGCCGCGGCGTGGTATGCCCCGGTGTGGAGGGATAGCTCAGGCGAACCACACCGGAACATGCAACACGACGCTGACCGTTATTCAGAGGGTCATCATTTCTCC
>CAYSBM010000307.1:0-3201 GCA_964429095.1 uncultured Solibacteraceae bacterium
CGTCCACGCCGGCCACGGGCGAGAGCTTCTTCAGGCGCGTGCCGGCGGGCCAGAACGATGGCGCGGAGTTCTCGTAGCCGCGCTGGACGGTGATCTGGCCGCCGGCATAGACGGAGACCAGCAGTACGCGTTCCTCGCTCGAGGCGTCGCCAATGAAGTAGCGGCCTGCTGACAGCGCCGCAGTGCTGTCCACCCGGAGGACCGTGTCGCCGGGCTGCGCGCCGGCTGTGAGGAACGCGCCGGTCTCCAGCTCCTCTTCGACCCGCTCGAAGCGTGGGGCGAAGACCATGTAGATCTTGCGGCAGTCGTTCAGCGGGACCACTTGGCCGTTCTTGTCGAGGAGCGGCTGCGTGAAATCGAGCGCGACGCGGTACTTCTTCTCGATGTCGCCGCCGGTGAACCGCGCGCCGTCCTGGAGCCAGTAGCCCGACTGCGCGTCCTTGGCCGGATCGTAGTTCGGCGGGTAGGGAGGCCCGAGCGGAACGTGGCCCGAGGTGGCGAGCACGCGGTCGAGATTGCCGAGTTTGCCGTAGCCCGAATCCGGCTTGAACGAAATTCGCAGGTAGGAGGCCGTCGGGTCGCCGGGACCGGTGCGGAGGCCTGTGGCGCCGCCTTCCGCCGTGATCACCGCCGCCTGGCACGGGCCGTACCGCCCGGGCGGATCGCTGGGGTCGTTGATCAGGGCGGCGAACCTCTCGGCGATGTGGTAGCCCTCGACCCGGAGCGTGACGTAGCTTCCGGCCGGATGCGTGATCGTCACGTTGGCCCGGAGGCGATTCTGGAGGTGGTCCACTTCGAGCAGAACGAGCAGTTCCTCGTTGGTGCCGGTGCGCTCGATGTAGACCCAGTCGCCGGCGCGGAAGCCCTCGGCCGACTCAACCTCGAACCACGTTTCGCCGCCGCCGGGCACGTCCTGGGTCAACTGCGTCTCCCGGATGCAGTCAGTGTGGGCTACGGTGTAGCGCGTGTCGCGGAAGTGAAGATGATAGTAATCTACGCCGAAGGCCGGCGCTTTCGCGCTGAGGTCAAGCTGAAGGCCGGCGGGCGTCTCCGAGCCCGCGATGACCGTGGCGTGCGGCAGGATGGGGACCTCGTGCACGTCGCCCGCGCCGGTGACGAACGTGATGGCGTCCCAGGAGACGCTGGGGTATTTCGGTACGTCGAATCGCATGGCGCCGTCGAGCGCGTGGTCGTACTCGATGTCGAACTCGAGGCGCAGGCTGGAGAGGTCCGTCCGCGGCAGGTGCTTCAGGCGCAGGTGGTTGAAGTAATCGTAGGCGTTGTAGAGGCAGAGGACGGCGAAATCCTCGGCCGCCTGGAAGATGCCGGAGATGGACAGGCCGGTCTCGGTGGCGTCGTGGATGGTAGTCGTCGCGGCGCGGCCGGAAAAGCCTTGGACGTGCATGTTCCGGCGCGGGTCGAAGATATGGAGGGGCTCAGGAAACACAAACAGCCTTCTGCGTAGGCGATAACTGCTGCTCGGGCGCTACCGCACGAAGAGCACGAGCAGGGTCATCAGTGAGGCTAAACGGAGTGAAAGCGGAAGTGGTTGTTGGTAAGTCCGTCGTTCTTCAAACAGATATCCGTTCGCATTTCCAGCACCACATCGCCGAACAGTTGTTCACGCGTATCGGCGTCGCCGCTGCCAGCGATGTCCACCAAGAAGGCGGTGAGCTTCGAGACCAAGGATGGATCACCGAGAAGCCACACCTCACGCACCGCTCTGAGGAACTCGGCTTTTCGGGCCGGATCCTGGCAGGTGGAATAGAGACTCTCAAGATTCTGAAGAATCGCGAGATATCGTGTCTGTTTCTCGGTTCTTAGTGCTGTGGCTACGGACGTCTCGAATTCAGCGCGCTTGAGCGCAAGCTGTGCCTTCATGGTGTAATGCTGCGTGAGCCACGTGGCAAGGATAGACGCGCCGGCGCCAATGACAGCTCCGGCGAACGTCATGAGCGACGTAAACCACCACTGGGAGAGTTCCATAGCGAGTCATTCTACAGCTTGGCTTATGGACCAATATCCTACGTCTGAATCACCACCGTAAGATCCGAGCCCGGATCCGGCGATGCCACCGCAAGGATGTCAAACGCCAGATCGTCGCCTTCGTTCAGGATCGGCGTCGGCCAGATGGTCGGGCGGACGGTTGCGCCGACAGGGTGGTCCTTCGTAAACACCGCCGTGAACGTCTGGTTGTCCGGGTCGGCCGCGAGCACCTCGACGTATTCCTCGTCGGCCTGCCCCAGGTTGATGTGCACAAACTCGCCCACATCGAATCCCAGACGGTTCGCGCCGTAGGAGGCGGTCGGGACCGTCTGCGGATCTGGACCAGCGGTCACCGCCTGATAGAGCACGATGCCGAAGTCGTTGTAGGGCAGCCGTCGTGTTTCCGGCCGCCCATACCCTCGCTCCACCAGGAAGTCATAGGTGGTCTTAGACGGCGTGGGCAGCGACTGCGCAATCCCCATGTACTCGAGGGGCTCCCAGGTGGCGCCGCCGTCCCGGCTGATCTTGACCAGATACGCCGACTGCCCGTCCGAAGTGCCCCGCTGAACATAGGCGTAGATGCAGCGGACCGAAGCCGGGTCCTGCACCTTCATCGGAATCGCCACAGTGTCAGCAACCGCGAGGGGGCCGGGAATTTGGAACGTGTAGGCTCCGCCGGAGCACGTCCGGTCGCCAGGCATGAAGGGCTCGTTGTGGTGAGATAGCGGCCAGACGGTGAACGGCCCAAAGCCGAAGTGATTGGCCACTCCCACGAGCATCGCAACCACGCACGCCGAGGGGAGCTTCGCCTCGACGCGCGCCGGGATGCCAGGGGTCCGGAAGAAGCCTTTCTTAACCGAGTAGGTGAAGATCTTGTAGTCGAGCTTGAAAAACCGGATGCCCTTCGCGTGACCGCAGCGGAACGTGCCGAACGTGGCGAAGCCGGGATCGACGCCGGGCCAGCCGCGCTGGATCACGAAGTTTCCCGAAGGCACCACGTCGCCCTCGTTGCCGGGCCCGACGATCTGGGCGCATTCATAGGAGCGGCGGCCCGGATGGTCCGGGTCCGTCGCCTCATCGTTGAAGACCACGAAGTCGCCGACGCGGAAAACGCGCGCGGTATCCGGGTTCACCGTGCAGGAGACGGTCACCGGATCGGTGTCCTTGTCGACCGCGGCATCGAGGCTCGCCCAAAGATCGGTCGCGAGCTCGTCC
>CAYSBM010000307.1:3211-4563 GCA_964429095.1 uncultured Solibacteraceae bacterium
GTGCATGTTGCCGGAGACGTCCGGCTGGACCTGAATGTCGTCGAGTGCGATGGTTCCGTAATCGCCGAGCCTCGGCGTACCCAGCACGATGCCAGGCACGCCGGTGTCGTGCAGGATCTCCTCCGGCACGGGCGATGGCTCGACGTCGGCGGGCTTCGGGCCGGCGACCAGATCGTACATGGAATCTGTGGTCGTGCGGCCCTGAATGTCAATCGAGAAGTCCTTGTTCAGGCGCCAGGAGGTGACGCGGAACTCGCCGCTGCCGCCGGGCATGTCCGGATGCGTCATCGAGCAGACCATGCCCGGCTCGGTATTTAGTGCAAGCACGGTGGTCTTGAAATTCAAGACGCGGGCGTCCTTCCACTCCGCCGCGCTCGTTCCGCCCAGCTCCTCGCGCAGCCGCACACTCACGATCCGCGCCGCCTGCGATTTGGTCGACGCCCCGCATAGGTTGACGTTTGACTTCAGGAAGAGCGGCCCGGCGCCGCCGCCGATCAGCGCGGCGTGGTCGATATCGTAAACCGCCACGCTGTTGTTGACGAAGCCGAAATCCTGGTCGGCAAAGTTGGCCGTGAGGTGGTTGAACGAGGGCTTGAGCGGCGCGAGCTCCAGGCTGCGGAACAGGATGTTGCCTTCGGTGAAGGCCTCGACCACGGAGGAGTTGTTGCGGATGCCGATCTTGAGCTTTCCGAAGGCGAACGTGTAGTAGCCCAGGCAGTTCATGAGCACTTCCTGGAGCCAGTCGCGCAGGGGCTTCTCCTCCTGAATCACGCCGCGGAACTTGAACTGCGTCTCGGTGCCCGTGCCGACGAGCTTCGTCACCTGCTCATCGCAGATCGATGCCGCGTCGATCGCGGCCTCGACGTCGAAGAACGTCTCGGCAAAATCGAGCTGCTGCGTTGTGGCATCGGCGCCCAGCCGCAGGCCGCGCGCCCGGAGCAGCATGTTGACGGCGATCCAGACGGGGTTTGTGAGCGCCGGCCCGTAGGCGCGGACGCCGGGGCTGGTCCACACCCAGCCGCGCAGGCCCTGTTGGATCGTGGCGATCATGGCATGGTCGCCGAGCTTCGAGAGTTGCAAGCCCTTGGCGTCAGACCTGCGGATCACGATGAACGAGGTTCCGGCCGCGAAGTTGTCCTTAAAGGTCGAGTTGCCGGAGTAGACCTTGCGCCAGTCGCCGCCGGTCACATCGCCGGACTGGTCGAGCGAAAAGAAATCGGTGGCGCCAGCCGGGTCGTTGCCCAGGCAGGTTCGCAGGCCGTAGTCGTTGTTCGGGAAGCCGTGGTGGGCCTGGCGATCGAGCGTGTGGCCGACGAAGGTTTCCGCCTTGCCGTCGCCGTCCTTGTCTTCCA
>CAYSBM010000308.1:0-4546 GCA_964429095.1 uncultured Solibacteraceae bacterium
ACGGCTCCAGCAGTTTCCTCCTGGATGCAGCCCGCAAACTCTTGCGCCTCCCTTGCAGTCGGCGTTACGACGAGCGTGTAGACCTGGACAACATACCCTTCGGCAAGGGCATTACGGGTGCGGCGGCCGAGTCGCGGGAGCCGGTGCGGGTGGACAACACGCTGGCGGACCCGCGTTACATCCCTTCGCATCCGGATATCCGTTCCGAGGTCGCCATCCCGCTGGTGGTGAAGGACCGGGTGATCGGCGTGATGGATCTGGAAAGCGAACGGCTGGGCTATTTCAGCGATGACCATGTCCGGACGCTCTCGCTGCTTGCGCCGCAGATCGCCAGCAGCATTGAGAACGCGCGGCTATATGAAGAAGTGGCGCAGCGCGAGCGGCGGCTGAACCGGGACTTGGAGGCCGCGCGCAGGTTGCAGGAGGTTTTGCTGCCCACGCAGGCGCCGGAGATCGCGGGCCTGGAAATCGCCATCGGATTCCGCCCGGCCGGCGAGATCAGCGGTGACTTGTACGATTTCTTCGACCGCCCCAACGACCAGGCGCTGGTGGCGTTCGGAGATTCCAGCGGGCACGGAGCGGCGGCGGCGCTTTACGGGGCGCTGGTGAGCGGGCTGTTACGCAGCCTGGGACGGAGCGGCCCCCGTCCGTCGCGCCTGCTGAGGTCTTTGAATGCGGCGCTGCTGGAACGCAAAGTGGACGCGCAGTACGTCGCGCTGCTGGTGGCGGTTTGGGACTCGCGTTCACGGACGTTTATCATGGCGAACGCCGGTGCGGTTCCACCTCTGGTCGTGCGCCGGGGAAAGGTGATCCGCCCGCGCGTGGAAGGCGTGCCGCTCGGGCTTTTGGAGGACCGTGAGTACGACGAGGTCACGTTTCAGGCCGAAGCGGGCGACCTGGTGGTTCTTTATTCAGATGGCGTGCAGGACCAGCAGAACGGCGAGGAGGCCGAATACGGCCGCGCCCAGTTGGGCCGGTTGTTGGCTGACATCTCCGGGTACCCCCCCGCCGAGATCACCAGCGCCATTTTTCAGGACCTTGATGCGTTCCGGGGTACGATGCCCGTGATGGACGACCAAACCTTGATTGTGATGAAAGTGTTGTGATGGATTCCCCTTACCGTTACGAAAAGGACACGCTGTATTGCGAAGGTGTGGCGCTGGCGGATGTGGCGGCCCGGGCGGGCACTCCCTGCTACGTATATTCCAAGTGCGGCATTCTCAGCAGTTACCGCACCTACGAGGAAGCCTTTGGCGCGGCGCCACACACGATCTGCTATGCGGTTAAAGCCAACGGAAACCTGAGCCTGTTGAGACTGTTGGCCGAAGCGGGCGCCGGTTTTGATATCGTCAGCGGCGGAGAACTGTACCGGGTTCTCAAAGCCGGCGGCGACCCTTCGCGTGTGGTCTTCAGCGGCGCGGGCAAGACAGCAGAAGAGATTTCCTACGCGCTCGAGCAGGGTATATACGGGTTCAATTGCGAATCCGAAGCCGAACTGGCGCTGATCGACGCGCTGGCCGGCCGGCACGGCGTGGTGGCGCGCGCCAGCCTTCGCGTCAATCCGGACGTGGACGCCGCGACGCACCCCTACATCTCCACAGGCCTTCGCGAACACAAGTTCGGCATCGACATCGCCGAAGTGGAGGAGGTTTACGAACGTGCCCGCGGGCTGAAGCGCCTGGCTTTGGAAGGCGTGAGCTGCCACATTGGTTCGCAAATTCTGGACCCCGCGCCTCTGGTGGAGGCTGCCACGCGGCTGGCCCAACTTGCGCTGCGCCTGCGAAGCAAGGGCTTCGATATCCGTTACCTGGATCTGGGTGGCGGGTTGGGAGTGCCCTACCGGCCGGGCGAATCCGGCCCTCCCATTGCTGAGTTCGTGGCCGCGGTCCGCGGACTGGCTGAGAACCATGGATTGCGGATTGTGGTGGAGCCCGGCCGTTCGCTGGTGGCCCAAGCTGGCATACTGCTCACGCGTGTGTTGTACCGCAAGCGGAACGGTTCTAAGGAGTTCGTCATCGTTGACGCTTCCATGACGGAACTGATCAGACCCGCCCTCTATAGCGCATATCACGAGATTGTGCCCCTGCGGCGCAGCAGCCGGCCTCCGATCTGCGCCGACGTGGTGGGGCCGGTGTGCGAAACCGGAGATTTCCTGGCGCGCAACCGCGAGGTGGCTAATTTCTTGCCGGGCGATCTGGCGGCCATCTGCACGGTTGGAGCATACGGCTTTGTGCAGGCCTCCAATTACAATGCGCGTCCGCGGCCCGCGGAAGTTCTTGTGGACGGAAACTCCTATCGCGTGATCCGTGCCCGGGAGACCTACGAGGACCTGATTCGCGGCGAACAGCTATAACAGCTTGCGGATGGCGGCTTCAATAGTTGAGACGGGAGTCTCGCCGACGAACATCTGGCGCTTGCGGCCGGCGCGATCATAAAGGAATCCCGCTGGCAATGCCCCGCTCCAGCGGGGATCCACCGCCTCAATGAAAGCCTCGTCGTTTGCCGGCCTCTTGATATACCAAGGGCCGGGCACTCCGGTCTGCGACAAGAACTTGCGGGCGGCGGCTTCCTGCTCGGGCTCGTCGGCGGAGATCGTGATGAGTTTGAAGCCGCGCCCTTTGAGCGCGGCTTCCAGTTTCACCAACTGGGGCATCTCCACACGGCACGGCTGACACCAAGTGGCCCAAAAATTCACCAGCACCACCTGGGGCAGGTTCGACGCCAGGATTTTGCGATAGCCCGCTTCGTCCACGGGTTGAAGAGCCGGTTGTGCAAGCAAAGCCGCCGCGCAGAGCGTGTTCAATACGATTAGCCGTAAGTACGCGGCCATCATTTCGCCCGCTTGATGGAACAGCCGAAAGCCTTGGTTTCCGCCGGGTCTGGACTTCGGCCCTCCAGCAGCGCGTCCAAGGCCAGCCGCAAGCTTTGCTTGGTGATTCGCGCCGGGTTCTGCGAGTCGTCTATGTGGCCGTGGTAACGGACCGTGCCGCTCGCATCCAGCACAAACGCTTCCGGCGTCGCCTGGGCGTGGAACAGGTCCGCTACTGCGTTGCCGGGATCCTTGTACACAGCGAACGGAAAACCGTTCGTCTTGGCATGCTCGGCGACCTCGGCCGGCGGCTCGGTGTGGTTTGAATTCACGAAGATGAAGCGGACGCCTTTGGGCGCGTAATCGCGGTAAAGCGCGCTCATCCGCTCATTATATGCATTCGATACGGGGCACTTGGTGGCAATAAAAAGAATCGCCGTCACCTTGCCGCTCAGCGAAGCGGAACGAACTTCCGCGCCTTGCAGGTCACGCAGCGTAAAATCCCCAGGCTTGGTTCCTACAATACGGTCCTGCGCCCACAGAGACGCAGCCGCCAGCAAACAGATTCCCAATTGGATTGTCCGTCTCATTTCCCCTCCAAAATATAGAGCATGCCCCAGAGGGCGCTATTTTCTCTTGGGCTCGAGCTTGAGGTTGATGACCGCCTTTGAGCGCGTGTCAAACACGCTGAGACGGCGAACCGGGCTTGCGAAGTCGCCGCGTTCCGCCTGGACCTCGTAGTCGATGTTGGCGCTCAAGCCGTGGAACTGATAGCGGCCGTCCTCTTGCGTTATATAAGAGCGGACCTGGAGGGTCTTGGTGTTCTTCAGTTGAACGATGGCCGACTTGGCGGGCTTGTCTTCTTCATCCAGCACCACCCCTTGTAAAGAGCGGGTATTGGGGTCTTGCTTGTCCTTGTCCCTCCTCCACTGCGACAAGGCCGGCGCAGCGGCAAGGGCGAGAACGACGATGAGAGCGGCAAATATAAAATGCAGGCTTCTCATGCTAGTTTCTTGGTTCCGGTTCCAGATGAAAGAAGACATCCACCCGTTCGTCGCCCGAAATAACGACGGTTTTGGACTGCGGCCGGAAGCCGCGCGCCTTTACACTTACAGTATAACGCATGGGCAAAGCCGGAACCCGCGTAACGAACTCCCCCCGGTGGTTGGTTTCCAGTTTCACCGGTTTGAACTTCACGTTATTCTGAGCACCGGGCTCGGTTTTCAAGGTGATTTCGGCGCCGGGAAGCGCGAAACCGGTGTCGCGAAATACCGTACCGGCGATCAGCGCGAACGGTTCCTGCCGGGCAGGTTTCTTGCTGGCTGCGGAGACGCCGCCTGTCAGGCCCAGCACGGCGCAACTGGCCCGGCCGGCGCGGCCGCGCCGGCACCTGGCGCGAGCGCCCCTCTTCCTCGGCAGCCTCCTCATCCTCCTCATCGAAGCTGTCGTCCTCATCTTCTAGATCTTCCTCTTCGACGGGTTCCAGCTCGAGGGGATTCACTCCCACTACCTGGATTTCGGCGCCGCATTCTTCACAACTGAAGATGTCACCTTCGTCCAGTTCGTCTTCTTCGATATCGATGGCGGCATCGCACAGCGGACACTGAACCATCTGCTCTCCTCCTTGCCACTTCGCCCAACTACATATACGAGACTTTCACGCGTGATGAAATGGCCCGACCCTCAAATTCTACTTCAGAATTCTAGGCCTTGTGCAGCATGGTGCAGCCGGACCTA
>CAYSBM010000309.1:0-1525 GCA_964429095.1 uncultured Solibacteraceae bacterium
GGGAAACTGGGCCGTGGGAACCTTCATAATCTTGACATCGGCCGGTTTAATAGTTACGCCCACCGGCAACGCGCGCGCCGCGACCACTACATCGCGCATTTCGACGATTTCCTTCTTCGGGGGGCTGCCCGCGCGGGCGGTCATCTGGTAAAAGATGCTGGACACCACCAGCGCGAACAGCAGGCTCACGCCGAGAACGGTCAAGAATCTTCGGTCCATCGTTCACTCTCCTCGCACACCCCTGCCGGCCTCATCCTTTGGGAATCAAGGCCAGCCACGCTCCAGCCGTGATGGCGGGCGCGTAAGGAAGCGCCCCCGCGGCGGCGCCGCGGGGTCGTGCTTCGCCTTCCCGGCGCAACGCCTTGCTCCTCACCGCGCTCCACAACACCACGGCTGCGGCCACCAAGCCGCCCACGGCCGCGGTCCACAAAGCCGCTTCCAGCAACCGTCCCGCGCCCAGAATGGCCCCGAATCCGGCCATCAGCTTCACATCCCCGCCGCCCATGCCGCCCAGCAAGTAAAAAATGAGAAACACGGCAAAGCCGCTGGCCGCCCCGGCCATGGCGGCCAAGGCCCCCCGCCAGCCTTGTTGCGAGGCGTGCAAGAGCAGACCGGCCAGCAGCGCGGCCAGAGGGATCCAGTTCGAGATGCGGCGCCGCGCTATGTCTTCCAGACTGGCGGCCAAGCCGATAACCACCGCCAGCCAAACTTGCGGGCTCACTGGCGCCTCCTTTCCTGCCCCCGTCCGGCCAGCCCGCCGAGCGGACGTAAATGCGCGTCCAGCGCGAGCAACTGGGGCGCCAGAAAGCCGGACTCTAAAGCGAACTCGGACAGAGTCTGACCCTGAGGCAAGCGCCAGCCGCCCAGCGAAGATTCAAACGGCGGTATCTCCCGGCTGGCCGCACCCGAGCGGGTGCGCGCCGAGTCTCCCCCTCTTCTGTTTGCACTCCTGCTCATGGGCGCGTCGAATCTCCCTTTTCTCTTTCGGCAGATCCGGGTAGTTTCATTAGACCTTCGGTATGGGTTAGTACTTGTCCCGCCTGCTGGGGTAGGCTTGGCCCGGCAGAACCGGCGAGAGGCGCCAAGCGCCGTGCAAACAGCAGCGCGTGGCCGTCGTCTTCCACCAAACGCCACCCCGCCTCGCGCTTCAGCAACGAGGACAAAGGCCATTCGACGGGGCTCAAAACCACATCGAAGGCATGGCGCGCCAGGATCGCATCCCAATCGTGACGGCCGTGTGATAAGCGCAGGTACTCATCCCCCAGCGCCGGGCCGTAAAAATCGCTACGCCCGTCGAAGAATACTCTTTGCGTAGGATAGAAGCGGTAAATGAGGTAGTCTGCCCACTGATCTGAGGTGAATACCCGCCCGGACTTCAGCAGGCCCCCATGCCGGGTCGTTATCCTTACGGGAAAACGCTGCTCGGGAAAATCCTGAGGCCAATTGCTGGTTGGAATAGCCGCAACCAGGAGCACGGCAAGCGCGGGCGCCCAGAACGAATTCCGGTTGAAACCAGCGGCGGAAT
>CAYSBM010000309.1:1535-2588 GCA_964429095.1 uncultured Solibacteraceae bacterium
GCCAGAGATGCGAGGATGCCCGCCAGGCTGCGGGAACTGGAGGAAGCGGTCCAGCTCTGCCACCAGCGCGTCAGCTCGCAGGCGAGGACGGGCGCAGCCACGATGGCGAAGATGGGCACATGCCGGGCCGAGGCCAGCGCCTGATGGCCCCAGAACAGGATCCACAATGGCTCGACGATCTTGCGGCGAGCCAACAGAGAACCGGCCGAGATAATTCCCAGAAACAGCAGAACTTCAAACTGCAACAGATTCTCGTTGCGGAAACTGGGGGACTGGAACTCTTGCACCATTTGACGGATCCAGTCCGAACGCAGATAGCCGGCGATGTGGACGTGGAGTTGGACCCCATAGGGATTAACCAGCGTGGCCAACGAGCAGGCGGTCGCCAGCAGCGCGTAGCGGCCGGCCCTTTGCAGCCGCACGGTGTCTTTATCCAGGAATCCCTCGGCCGCGGTCCCAGCCGCCAGTAAAGCCAGACACGCGAGCAGAGACAGAAAACCGCCATGCAGGTTAGCCCAGAGCGCCGACACTCCGATCAGGCCCCACAACCAGGGGGAGGGGTTGTGGCGGTCACGCTCGATGATCCACAGCGACAGGGCAAGCAAGAACAGAGTGACCACGTGCGGGCGGGCTAGGTAATGGATCGAACTGGCGCCGGCGGCGAGCAACGCGGTTGCCAGTGCGGCAAACGTGTCGGCGCCCCGCCAGAACATATGCCGCAGAAGCAACGCGAAGGCGGCGGCGATCAAGACTCCGGCAGCCAGCACAATGCCTTTCAACCCCCAGGCCCGGTGCAATAGGGCCATAGCCAGATCGGAAAGCCATTCCCAGGCGTACCAAGGCTGGCCGGGTTTGGAAAAGGAAAACAGATCGGTTTTCGGAACCGCCGCGTGGTCCAAAATGTATTCGCCCGTGCGGATATGCCAGCCGGCATCGCCGTCGGCCAGCAGGCCAGTCCATCCGCCGCTGCCGGCCGCGAACACCCATACCAGTATGGCGATGAAGAAGCAATCGGCCAATCTCGGAGCCGCCCATTTGGCGGCCGCCCAAGAG
>CAYSBM010000309.1:2598-4544 GCA_964429095.1 uncultured Solibacteraceae bacterium
CGCCGGTTTTCTCGAAAACGTGCATCAGGTGAACCTTCACGGTCCCCGGTGTGATCGAAAGTTGCTCGGCGATCTGGCGGTTTTTCAATCCCCGGCTCACAAGGTCGGCGATTTCATGCTCGCGCGGGGTGAGCCGCAACGTGGACTTGCGGTAGAATAAGTGCGCCTCCGAAGAGTTACAACCTGTCCCTTCGATCCATAATTGGCCTTGAACCACCGCCCGGAGGCACTCCAGCAAGGTTTCGGGCGCCGCAGTTCTCTTCAAGATTCCGCGGACGCCGGCTTGCAACGCCCGCAGACAGTCCGCCTCCACCACAGCTTCAGCCCACAGCACCGCCGCGGATTCCGGCACCCTGCGCCGAAGTTCCATGAAAAACTGAACCGTGGCGCGCATGCCCGCCGAATGGTCAACCAAGACAACACTGGGACGCAGGGCCTCGATGAGAGGGAGCGCCTCGGCGAGGGAGTTTGCCGCACCGGCTAGTTGCATGTCGGGGCAGTCTTCCAAAATCCTGCGCAGCCCTGCCAGCATGACGGGCGCAGATTCACAGGCAAAGACAGTATGGACTGCGGCGCTCATCTCTAAGGGAGACCATCGGCGGAAAGGATGCGGTGGATTAGGTCGGATGGTACGGAAGTTTCTAATACTGCCGGTGAGGCGGCGTTCAGCTTATAATGGCATCGCGGCGGGTCAGGAAGCGGACAGTCATGCTGAACAGATTAATTTTGTTGGGTTTACTGGCAGTTGGCGCATGGTGCGCTGGGCCAAAGTGGGTCAGTCTCTTAAACGGGAAGAACCTGGACGGTTGGCAAGTGGTGGGTGACGGGTTCTGGAAAGTATTAAGCGACGGAACGCTGGTGGGCCAGCGGGACATGCGCACGGCCGAACATCAGTCCTGGCTTTACACGAAAAGGGAATTCGGCGAGTTCGAATTCGAAGTCGAGTTCTGGACGCGCGACCGCGGCAACAGCGGTATCTCGATCCTGGATACCACCCGCGGCTACTATTCCTTTGGCTCTCAATATGTGCGCATGAAGACGCCCTCGAACATCGGCTATGAAATCCAGATCAGCTTCGGCTATCCTGACGATTATCCGACCGGCAGCATTTACAATTTCGTGAAGGCCAAGCCCGGAGCGCAAAAGGACAACGATTGGAACAGGATGAACATCGTGCACCGCAACGGGATGGTGCGAGTGAAGCTCAACGGCGAGCTGGTGGCCGAGCGGGCCCGGGACGCCAACCGCGCCAGCGCCGGTCCGATTGGCTTCCAGTTACACGACAAGTACAGCATTGTGATGTTCCGCAACCCGCGCATCCGGGAGTTCCAGCCGGCAAGAAAACCATAACGCCCCCGCAAGGAGAAACACTCGTATGAAACGGCGCCAATTCCTTACCTCATCGACGGCCGGAAGCATGTTCCTGCCCAGGCTTTCCGTGAGGGGCCAGGACGCACCCTCGAACAAATTGAACATCGCCTTGATCGGCGTCTGGGGCCGTGGCACGGCGCACTATGACGCCATTTCCACACAGCACGTGGTGGCGCTTTGCGACATCAACGAAAACCGCCTGCGGGAAGCGAGTGCGCGCTGGCCCCGCGCGAAGACGTATGTGGACTGGCGCAAATGCCTGGACCAGAAAGACATCGAGGCGGTCGTGATCTGCACCACCGATCACACGCACGCCTTCATCGCCAACTGGGCGCTCAACCGCCAGATGCACGTCTTTTGTGAGAAGCCGCTGGGCATCACAGTGGAAGAGGTGCGCACGGTGCGCGCCAACTACGTCAAGAACCGCCATAAGGTAGCGACCCAGCACGGTACGCAGCGCCATGCTTACCCGAACTTCAACCGTGTGCGGGAGCTGGTTTTGGACGGAGCTATCGGGGAGTTGAAGTCGGTTTCCGTCTGGGGCACCCGGCAGATCCGCAAGCCGGGCTATTTGC
>CAYSBM010000310.1:0-3740 GCA_964429095.1 uncultured Solibacteraceae bacterium
GGTGCGTGACGAGATACTGCTGCCGCTGGCGCGTGAGACTTTCGACCGCATCGTGGAGCGCGGCGAGGAGCCGGAGTTTCACGACGTAGCGCCTTACCCCTGGCCGGCGCACCGCAAGTTCCACGCCATATCTATGATTCTCACCGAGTTGACCAACGAATTGATCGTCACCACCGGGGATCCCGCTCTCGAACCCATTCTGGACCGCCATCTGGACCGCGTCATGCGCTGTTTCGTGCGCCCTGACCGCCGGCTTCTCTTAGAGTTCTTGGACGAAAACTGGAACGAGTTGCCGCCGCCGGAAGGCACTGCTGTCATGCCCGGCCACGCCATCGAGTGCATGTGGTTCGTCATGCACGCCGCCGTGCGCCGGGGCGACCGCGAGTTGGCCCGCCGCGCCGCCGGCGTCCTGCGCTGGCACCTGGAAGCCGGTTGGGATCCCGAATACGGCGGCCTTTATCTGGGCATCGACGCCGAAGGGCGCGTCCCCTATCTGCCCAACGCGGAGAAGAAGCTGTGGTGGCCGCACACGGAAGCTCTGTACGCACTGCTGCTAGCCAGCCGCCTTACGGGCGAGCCGTGGTGCATGGAGTGGTATGAGAAAGTGCACCAGTGGAGCTGGGCGCATTTCCCCATGCCCGAAGCGGGAGAGTGGTGGCAGCGGCTGGACCGCCAAGGGCGCCGCACGACGGAACTCGTCGCCCTGCCGGTGAAGGACCCTTTCCATTTGCCAAGGGCCGCGACGCTGATCGTCGAGCTTCTGGAGGGCCGCCGCGGATTCCCTGGCTGAAGCGGGGCACACGGCGCCGCTTTCTACACCGCTTCAGCGATCGATTGCGCTTGCAGAAATTGCAGCAGGTAGTCCGGGCCTCCCGCCTTGGAATCCGTCCCCGACATATTGAAGCCGCCGAACGGATGCGCGCCTACCATGGCGCCGGTGCACTTGCGGTTGAAATACAGGTTTCCCACAAAGAACGTCTCGCGCGCCTTTTCGATCCTGGCGCGATCCCGGCTGAAGACGGCGCCGGTGAGCCCGTACTGGCTGTCGTTGGCCAGTTCCAGGGCATGGTCGAAATCCTGCGCCTTGGTCACCGCCAAGACCGGGCCGAAAATCTCTTCCTGGAAGATGCGCGCCTTCCGGTCCACGCCGGCGATGATCGTAGGCTGGATGAAATAGCCTTCTCCGGGCGCGCGCTCTCCGCCCGCGACGAGCATGCCTTCGTTGCGCCCGATGGCGATATAGCCGAGGATCGATTGCATCGCGGCGGCGTTGATCACCGGGCCAAGGTCGTTCGCCGGATCCTCACTTGGCCCTACGCGCAGACCGTTCACCCGCGCCTGCAACCGCTCGAGAAACTCGTCGTGGATCTTCTGATCCAAAATCAGCCGCGAACAGGCCGAGCATTTCTGCCCCTGATAGCCGTAAGCCGAGGCGATCACGCCCGCCAGAGCCCGGTCCAGGTCGGCCGTTTCGTCGACGATAATGGCGTCCTTGCCCCCCATCTCGGCCACCACACGCTTGATCCACATCTGGCGGGGTTGCGGCTTGGCCGCCAGTTCATTGATCCGCAGTCCCACGTCGCGCGAACCGGTGAAGCTGACAAAACGCGTGAGGGGATGCTCCACCAGAACGTCGCCAACCGCTGCGCCGCTGCCAGTCACCAGCGCGAGGCTGCGAGGGGGAAATCCTGCTTCCAGCAAGACCTCCACAAACTTGGCGGCGATGGTGGGCGTGTCGCTCGACGGTTTGATGACCACTGTATTGCCGGACACCAGAGCCGCCGTGGTCATGCCCGCCAGGATGGCCAAAGGAAAATTCCAGGGAGCGATGATCACCCCTGCGCCCAAAGGTAGATAACGCATCTCGTCCCGCTCGCCGGGCAACTGGACCAGCAGCGGGGGCGAAGCATAGCGCAACATCTGGCGGGCATAGTATTCGCAGAAGTCGATAGCCTCGCTTACGTCGGCTTCGGCTTCGGGCCAGGTCTTACCGGCTTCGTGAACCAGCCAGGCGTCGAACTCCAGCTTACGCCGCCGCAGGATGCCCGCAGCGCGCAAGAGCATATGCACCCGCAGTTCAGCGCTGGTGCGGCGCCACTCCGGATAGAAGGCGAACGCCGATTCCACCGCTTCGGCGGCCAGTTCCGGCGTAGCCTTCTGATGCACGCCCACCACCTGGTCAGGATGCGAGGGGTTCAGGCTTTGGAACTTGGCTGCGGCGTTACGCCCCTGGCCGCCGATCCACAACTTATACTCGCGGCCAAATTCCCGGCGAACTTTGTTGAGCGCCTCGCGCATCTCTGCGCGGTGCGGCTCCGCGGAGAAGTCGGTATATGGTTCGTTGCGAAATGCAGGCAGGGATTCCCCCCGCGGAGCGTTCGGGCTGCTCATATCACGCTCTCCGTGTGGGCGGAATACCCGTGTTCAGCCTTCGACGAGTTTTCGGCCGCGCTCGATCATCTCGGCGGCCTCGTCGGCCAGCTTGCGCCCTTTGTCAAAGAGATCACGGCCCTTGTCCACGATCTCCTTGCCGGTATCGGCCAGCACTTCGCGGCCTGCGTCGGCTTTCTTCACCAAGTAGCGCCGCGTTTCCTTGCCGGAAGCCGGCGCAAACAGCAATGCAATGGTGGCGCCCACGGCGGCGCCGGCTATAAACCACAGGAGTCTGCCAGTATCTTCGTCGGACATGTGCGTGTGCCCCTTTCCGCCTTCATTGTAGCCGATGGCGCCCAATGCCGCCCGAATTTACTGTATGCTCATGGCGGAGGAGTCATGAAGGCTGTCGCAGTCTATCCTGGCAAGCCGGATTCTGTCCACTTGCGCGAACTGCCCAAGCCCCGGCTGGAGGAGATCCCCGGCGGGCGCGGCGTTCTGGTAAAGATCCTGCGCGTGGGAGTCGACGGGACCGATCGCGAGATTAACGCAGCGGCCTACGGCGCGGCTCCCGAGGGCTGCGACTTTCTGGTGTTAGGACATGAGAGCCTGGGGCGTGTGGAGCAGGTAGGACCCCACGTGAGCGAGTTCGCTCCCGGTGATTATGTCGCGGCTATGGTGCGCCGTCCGGGCGCGGATCTGTACGACATGATCGGCGAGCAGGACATGACCACCGGCGAAGTCTACTACGAGCATGGGATAAGCCGGGTGCACGGCTTTCTCACCGAGTACTATGTCGAGGACGCTTCCCTGCTGGTTCGCGTGCCGGACGCGCTGGCCCGAACCGGCGTCCTGCTGGAGCCGCTGTCGGTGGCCGAAAAGGGGCTCCGCCAAGCTTTCGAGATCCAGCGCCGCCTGAAAGTGTGGCAGCCCCGGCGCGCGGCGGTCATGGGCGCCGGAAGCATCGGTTTGCTGGCCACATTGTTGCTGCGGTTGCGCGGCCTCGAAGTGGTGACCTTTGCGCGCAGCCTGCCACCGACGCTGAATGCGGAACTGGCCGAAGCCATAGGCGCGCATTATGAGTCCCTCCGCGCCCGGCCCATGGCGGAAGCCGCACGCGAGTTCGGGCCGTTCGATTACATCTTCGAAGCCAGCGGCTCGGCGGCAGTGGCTTTCGAAAGCGCCCTGGCTCTAGCCAAGAACGGCGTTCTGGCGCTCACCAGCGTTACGGGGTCGGGCGCCCGGCTGGAAATTCCGGCTGACCGGATCAATCTCGAATTTGTGTTGGGCAACAAAGTGATGGTGGGCATCGTCAATGCGCACCGCCAGGATTGGGAAATGGGCGTCCGGGACATGGCGCACGCCGA
>CAYSBM010000310.1:3750-4520 GCA_964429095.1 uncultured Solibacteraceae bacterium
CTATCCCGGCTGGTTGGCGCGCCTGCTGACGGATCGCGTGCAGGGCCTGGAAAATTACCGGGAGCTGTTCGCCCGGCTAGCCAATCCCCAAGGCGCCATAAAAATTTCCTGCCATGTGGCGGAATAGCATAGGGGGTGTCTGAGTGGCGGCAACTACGACATTCATCCAGCGCGTATGCCTTCGCAACTACAAGAGCATCGCCGCCTGCGAGGTGTGCTTGCGCCCGCTCACCATCCTGGTTGGACCGAACGGCAGTGGCAAGAGCAATTTCCTGGACGCGCTCCTGTTTGCAGCCGATGCCTTGCGGTATTCCCTGGACCACGCCCTGCGAGATCGTGGCGGAATCCAACAGGTGCGCCGGCGCAGCGGCGGCCACCCCAACCACTTCGGCATGCGGTTGGAGTTTACTTTGCCCAATGGAGCGGTGGGCCACTACGCGTTTCAGGTTGCGGCCCGCCAATCCGGCGGCTACGAAGTCCAAGCCGAGGAATGCGAACTGTTGGTTCCCGGCTCGCCGGCGTCGGTGGCCGGATACCGCGTGGACCGGGGCTTGGTGCGGGGCTTGGAAGCCGCTCTCCCGGCATCGGCCAGCGACCTGTACTTGGCTACCTTGGCGGGCAGGGACGAGTTTCAGCCGCTTTATCACGCCCTGACGCGCATTGCGGTCTACCGGCCCGATACGGCAAAGATCCGCGATTTGCAAGCTCCGGACGCGGGCGATTCGCTGTCCGGAGACGCCGGCACCCTGACCAGCAAGCTGCGCGGCATC